>JAQTOM010000118.1 GCA_028713345.1 Gallionellaceae bacterium
TGTTGGAGGCGGTCGGCGGCGGTTTTACCTGGGGCGCTGTTTTAATCAAGTGGTAGGTTAAGGATATGGTTAAGTTTGCTTTCGTATTTCCCGGCCAAGGCTCGCAATCGCGCGGCATGATGGGCGGTTATGCCGATTTTCCCGTGGTGCGCGATACTTTCACCGAGGCCTCCGATGTCCTGAAACAGGACATGTGGCAACTGGTCGCGGAAGGCAGCGATGCCGAGCTGAACGCAACGGTAAACACCCAGCCCATCATGCTCACCGCAGGTGTGGCGGTGTACCGCGCCTGGCAAAGCCTGAATGCCCCGGCTCCGGCATTGCTGGCCGGGCATAGCCTGGGTGAATACACCGCGCTGGTGGCCGGCGGGGCGATCAAATTTGCCGATGCCTTGCCGCTGGTGCGCTACCGTGCCGAGTGCATGCAGCAGGCGGTACCGGAAGGCGTGGGCGGCATCGCGGCGCTGCTCGGGCTGGACGATGATGCGGTGCGCGCTGTATGTGCGGAAGCCGCACAAGGCGAAGTGCTGGAGGCGGTGAATTTCAACTCGCCCGGCCAAGTGGTGATTGCGGGCAACCGTGCGGCAGTGGAACGCGGCATGGAACTGGCCAAGGCCAAGGGAGCCAAGCGCGCGATCATGCTGCCGATGAGCGTGCCGTCGCATTGCGCCCTGCTGCGCGGTGCGGCGGAAAAGCTGCGCGCCTATCTGGATAACGTGGTGGTACATTCTCCCGCCATTCCGGTGCTGCACAATGCCGATGTGAAGAGTTATAGCGATGCCGCACTGATCAAGGATGCGCTGGTGCGCCAACTGTATTCGCCGGTGCGCTGGGTGGAAACCGTGCTGGAATTCGGCAAGCATGGCGTCACCCACAACGTGGAATGCGCGCCGGGAAAGGTGCTGGCTGGACTGAATAAACGCATTGACACCAACCAGCAGGCCCTGGCGCTGAATGATGGCGCGGCACTGAAATCCGCACTGACCACACTGATGCCATAAAGGGGAAAACGAAATGAGCTTGCAAGGACAGATCGCTTTGGTGACCGGCGCCACCCGGGGCATAGGGCAGGGCATCGCGCTGGAGCTGGGCAGGCAGGGCGCAACGGTGATCGGCACAGCCACCAGCGATGCGGGCGCGCAGGCAATCAGCGCTTACCTGGATGCTGCGGAGATCAAGGGTGCGGGCATGGTGTTGAACGTCAACGACGTTGCGCAAACCGAACTCATGCTGGGCGAACTGCGCAAACAGTTCGGCGAAATCTCGATACTGGTGAACAACGCCGGCATCACGCGCGACAACCTGCTGGCGCGCATGTCCGACGAGGAATGGGACGATGTGCTGGCGACCAACCTCAAATCCGTGTTCCGCCTCAGCCGCGCCGTGCTGCGCGCCATGATGAAGGCCAGGGGCGGGCGCATCATCAGCATTTCCTCGGTGGTCGGCAGCATGGGCAATCCCGGACAGGCCAACTATGCCGCTTCCAAGGCGGGGATGGTCGGTTTCACCAAGTCCCTCGCGCAGGAAATCGGCAGCCGCAACATCACCGTAAACTGCGTCGCCCCAGGCTTCATCGATACCGACATGACCCAGGGGCTGGGCGAAGAGCAACGCGCCAGGCTGGTCGAACACATTCCCTTGAAACGCCTCGGCCAATCCGCTGATGTTGCCGCCGCCGTGGCCTTTCTGGCCGGGCCGGGTGCAGCCTACATCACTGGTGTCACACTGCATGTCAACGGCGGGATGTACATGGAGTGACCTGCTAGCCGGGTTCATCAGCAGTCTTCAGTCGCTTCCCCCTATCCCCACTGCTGTCTGGAGTCGCCATTCTGGCTCTGCACGCCAGAATCGCCGCCGTAACGCGCCACTATCCGCACAAAGCTTGTCCACGGCACGCAACGTCTTGCCAGCGTGCATAGCCAGCATCCTTGTATTTGTTTAACAGCCACTGGATGATGCCTCCGTCCTGATATGGAGCATGGGGAGCATTTTTTGTCTCGGGCAAGGCTGGCATGGTAGAATCGCGGGCTGGTTTATAAGCACTTAATAGGGCATCGCCATCCATGGAACAATTCGCCAAAGAAACCCTGCCAGTCAGCCTAGAAGCGGAGATGCGCAAGTCGTATCTCGACTATGCCATGAGCGTAATCGTCGGGCGCGCCTTGCCCGATGTACGCGACGGCCTGAAGCCGGTGCATCGCCGCGTGCTGTTCGCCATGCACGAACTTTCCAACGACTGGAACAAGCCGCACAAGAAATCGGCGCGTATCGTCGGTGACGTGATCGGTAAATACCATCCGCACGGCGATACGGCGGTGTACGACACCATCGTGCGCATGGCGCAGGATTTCTCGCTGCGCTATCCGCTGGTCGACGGGCAGGGTAACTTCGGCTCGGTAGACGGCGACAACGCCGCCGCGATGCGTTACACCGAAATCCGCATGGCGCGTATCGCGCACGAATTGCTGGCCGACCTGGACAAGGAGACGGTGGATTTCGGGCCGAACTATGATGGCTCCGAGCACGAGCCGCTGGTGTTCCCGGCACGCTTCCCCAATTTGCTGGTGAACGGCTCTTCCGGCATCGCGGTGGGCATGGCGACCAATATCCCGCCGCACAACATGGGCGAGGTGGTGAATGCCTGCCTGGCCTTGCTGAAAAACCCCGAGATGGACATCGAGCAGTTGATCGAGCTGGTTCCCGCACCGGACTTTCCCACCGCCGGTTTTATCTATGGCACGGCGGGCATCAAGGAGGGCTACCGCACCGGGCGCGGGCGCGTGGTCATGCGCGCGCGCACCCATTTTGAGGA
>JAQTOM010000057.1:0-3998 GCA_028713345.1 Gallionellaceae bacterium
AGTCGAGTGATGTTCATTTAGCCACCGCCTCCGCAAACGCATCCAGCATCGGCTGGATCGCATCGCGTTTCAATTTCAGCGAAGCCTGATTCACCACCAGGCGCGAAGAAATCTGCGCGATCTCTTCCACCGCCTTGAGGTTGTTCGCCTTCAGCGTATTGCCGCTGCTGACCAGGTCCACAATCGCATCGGACAGGCCGACCAGCGGCGCCAGTTCCATCGAGCCATATAACTTGATCAAGTCCACATGCACCCCCTTGGCGGCGAAGTGCTCGCGCGCCGTCTGCACATACTTGGTCGCCACGCGCAGGCGCGCGCCCTGGCGCACCGCCGAGTCGTAATCGAAATCATCGCGCACCGCCACCATCATGCGGCAGCGCGCGATGTTCAAGTCCAGCGGCTGGTACAACCCGGTGCCGCCATGCTCGTTGAGCACATCCTTGCCCGCCACGCCGAGATCGGCCGCGCCGTATTGCACATAGGTCGGCACATCGGAGGCGCGCACGATGATCAGCCGCACATCATTGCGGTTGGTCGGCAGGATCAGCTTGCGCGAAGATTCCGGGTCTTCCAACGGAGTGATGCCCGCCGCCTGCAGCAGCGGCAAGGTTTCCTCGAAGATGCGGCCTTTGGAAAGGGCGATGGTTATCATAATGGGATACTCACAATTCATTTATATACAAGCAATTCTGGGGAAGGGATCGTGCCTGCGGCACTTGAGGGAGAAGAGGGAAGGGTAAACCTTCGCACCGCTGTTACCCTTCTCCCTTGTACCCTTCCCCCTTTACTTTAAGCGCCGAATATTAGCACCAAGCTGCGACAGCTTGGCCTCGATATGCTCATACCCGCGATCCAGATGGTAGATGCGGTCGATCACGGTTTCACCGCGCGCCACCAGTCCGGCGATCACCAGACATGCGGAGGCGCGCAGGTCGGTCGCCATCACGGCGGCGCCCTCCAGATGATCCACGCCGCGCACCATGGCGGTGTTGCCTTCCACCTCGATCTGCGCGCCGAGGCGGCGCAGTTCCTGCACGTGCATGAAGCGGTTCTCGAAGATGGTTTCCACCACCATCGCGCTGCCATCGGCCACCGCATTCAGCGCCATGAACTGCGCCTGCATGTCGGTGGGGAAGGCCGGGTACGGCGCGGTGCGCAGGTTGACCGATTTCGGGCGTCCCATCATGTCCAGATGGATGCGGTCGCCGCTTGCCGTGATCTTCGCGCCCGCTTCGGCCAGTTTTTCCAGCACCGTGTCGAGGATATCGGCGCGCGTATCGGTCAGCGTGATGCTGCCGCCGGTCGCCGCCGCCGCAACTAAAAATGTACCGCTCTCGATGCGGTCCGGCATGATGCTGTGCGCCGCACCGTTCAGCTCTTCCACGCCGGTGATGGAGATGGTGTCGGTGCCGTCGCCTTCAATCTTCGCGCCCATCGCGCGCAGGCAGTTCGCCAAGTCCAGCACTTCGGGTTCGCGTGCCGCGTTTTCCAGCACCGTCACGCCGTCCGCCAGCGACGCCGCCATCATCAGGTTTTCCGTGCCGGTGACGCTGACGATGTCGAAGAAGATGCGCGCGCCCTTGAGGCGTTTCGCCCGCGCATGGATGTAACCGTGCTCGATGTGTATCTCCGCACCCATCGCCTGCAGGCCCTTGATGTGCAGGTCAACCGGGCGCGAGCCGATGGCGCAGCCGCCGGGCAGGGATACGCGCGCCTCGCCGAAACGAGCCACCAGCGGCCCCAGCACCAGCACCGAGGCGCGCATGGTCTTCACCATGTCATAGGGCGCTTCCGGCTTGTTCACTTGCCCGCCATTCAGGGCCATGTTGCCGTCCCGGGCACAAACTTTTACGCCCATCTGCTCCAGCAGCTTGCGCATGGTGGCGACATCATGCAACTCCGGCACATTGCTCAACTGCAAGACATCGGCAGTCAGCAGGCTGGCGCACATGATGGGCAGCGCCGCATTCTTGGCGCCGGAAATACGCACTTCGCCGCGCAACGGGATGCCGCCCTGTATGGCCAGTTTTTGCATCGCTTATTGTTTTTCCTGCCACTCTTGCGGCGTAAATGTTTTTATCGACAGCGCATGAACATCCTGGCGCATCCTGTCGCCCAATGTCTGGTAAACCCGCTGGTGGCGCTGTATGCGGCTCTTGCCCGCGAATTCCTCGCTCACCACCACTGCCTCGAAATGCCTGCCGTCGCCGTCCACGCTGAGATAGGTTGTGTTCATGCCATTCTTGATGTTGTGCTCGATACTTTCCGGTGTGACCATGATTCATATACTCCTTTTATAGACGCAATTTATAACCCGATTTCAGCAGGGCCAGTGTGAACCCGGCCAATCCCACCAGACATCCCGCCACCACCGCCAGACTGAACCACGGCGAAATGTCGGACGCGCCGAAGAATCCGTAGCGGAAACCGTCTATCATATAAAAAAACGGGTTGAAACGCGACAATCCTTGCCAGAAAGATGGCAGCGAGTGGATGGAATAGAACACGCCGGACAAGAAAGTCAGCGGCATGATGATGAAATTCTGGAAGCCTGCCAATTGATCGAACTTCTCCGACCAGATGCCCGCTACCACGCCCAGCGAGGCGAGCAGCGCGCTGCCCAGTACGGCGAACAGCATGATCCAGGCCGGGAACTGCAACGGCGGCTGGGCAAACCACAATGCCGCCAGATACACCCCGACCCCCACCACCAGCCCGCGCACCACCGAGGCCAGCACATAGGCCAGGAAGAATTCCCAATAGGCAATCGGCGCCAGCAGCACAAACACGATGCTGCCGGTAATCTTGGACTGGATCAGGCTGGAGGAGCTGTTGGCAAAGGCATTCTGCAGCACCGACATCATCACCAGGCCGGGGATCAGGAACGCGGTGTAGCGCACGCCCGGATACACCTCGACATGCTGCTCCAGCACGTGCGAAAAAATCAGCAGGTAGAGCAGCGCGGTCAGCACCGGGGCCAGCAGGGTCTGGAACGCCACCTTCTGCACGCGCAGCACTTCCTTGTAGAGCAGGGTATTGAAGCTCAGCATGGCCGCGCCACCTCATGTTCCACCTGCATGACGCGCAGGAACACGTCTTCCAGGTCGGGTTGCAGCAGGCTCAGCTCCTGCACCGCCACGCCCGCCATGCGCAACTCCGCCAGCGCCGGCTCCAATGCCTGGTAGGACGGCAGTTCCAGCAGGTAATCCTCTCCCGCCTGTTCGATCATCTGCGGCAACAAGGCGGCGGGCAGAACACCGGCCAGTTTCAACCTGACACGGCAACCGACGACGCTGTTGAGCAGGTTCTGTGTGCTGTCCAGCGCTACGATCCGGCCGTGCTTGAGCATGGCAATGCGGTTGCACAATGCTTCCGCCTCTTCCAGATAATGCGTGGTCAACAACACGGTATGCCCGTCACGGTTGAGCCTCTGGATGAATTGCCACATGGTCTGGCGCAACTCCACATCCACTCCGGCAGTAGGCTCGTCCAGCACGATCACCGGCGGCTTGTGCACCAGCGCCTGCGCCACCAGCACGCGGCGCTTCATGCCGCCGGAAAGCTTGCGCATGTTGGTGTCGGCCTTGTCGGTCAAGTCCAGATGATGCATCACCTCGTCTATCCACGCATCGTTGCGGCGCAGCCCGAAATAACCGGACTGCAAACGTAGCGTTTCGCGCACGGTGAAGAAGGGATCGAACACCAGTTCCTGCGGCACCACCCCCAGCAGGCGGCGGCTGTCGCGGTACTGTTTGACCACGTCATGCCCCAGGATGGAGAGCTGTCCGCCATCCGGCAGCGCCAGCCCGGCCAGCAGGTTGATCAGTGTGGTCTTGCCCGCGCCGTTGGGGCCGAGCAGGCCGAAGAATTCGCCCTGCCCGATACGCAGATCCACGCCATCCAATGCATGCAGGCTGCCATAGTGCTTGTGCACCTGGCGAACATCAACGGCGGGAGACATAAGTGCACCTCTAAAAATTCAAAGTTCGCCCAAATGC
>JAQTOM010000057.1:4098-10971 GCA_028713345.1 Gallionellaceae bacterium
GCAAGGCGCGAAGAAATTTTCGCAGCGCAGCATATGGGGTATATGTAAGCAAGAAAATTTTTGAGTAACGCAGCAGTCGGGATGAAATTTGGATTTTTAGCAGCCGCTCAGGGCTGCGTGGAAGCGTCGTGGCTTAGAGGCAGCAATTCCGCAACGCCATACAAACGGGCAAGGCTCAACAGGTTATCCGGGACATTGGAAAAGCACAGCGCCACTTTATTTTGTTGCGCGCGGCGCAACCAGGACAACAGCAAGCTGACGCCGGCAGAATCCACGGCTTCGACTTTACCCAGGTCAATCACCAGCCCGGCGTTTCCGCCCGGCTGCATGACAGCGCCAAGCAAACCGGTGACCGTCTCTATGGTCAGGCTGCCCGACACCTGTAAACGGTCGCCGTCGCGGCTAATCACTTGGATTCCGCCTTGCGCAATGGCGTGTTGGAAGCGGACTGGTTTTTTTCCACCAGGGTCTTGATCAGCCCTTCAATGCCGCCCTGCTGTATCTGGTCGGAAAAGGTGCCGCGATAGCTGGTCACCAGGCTCACTCCCTCCACCGACAGGTCGTATGCTTTCCAGCCATTGGCGGTCTTCTCCAGGTCATAGTCCACCGGAATGCTCGGTTCACCCGGCTTCAGGATGATAGTCTTGACTGTCACATCGGTGGCGTTTGCCAACATCTTGAGCGGCTTCACCTCTACGGTCTGGTCGCGGTATACGGTAAATGCCTTGGTGTAGGTGCGCACCAGCAGGTTGCGGAACTCGGTCACCAGCGTCTGCCTCTGCTCCGGTGTGGCGCTGCGCCAATGCTTGCCGACCGCCAGCCGCGTCATGTGCTCGAAATCGAAATGCGGCAGCACCTTGGCGTCCACCAGCTCGAGGATTTTCTTCTGGTTGCCAGCCTGGATGTCCTTATCCTGCTTGACGATGGACAATACATCCTGCACGGTGTTCTTAATCAATACGTCCGGGTCCGGCACCTCCGCCCGCGCACCCAGTGACGCGACCAGCAGACCCAACCCCAACACAAATGCAATAAAACTCTTCATGGATACCCTCGGATAAAATCTACTTGGAACCTTCATTGGAACCCTCGGCCTTGCTGTAAATAAATTTGCCGATCAAGTCTTCCAGCACCATTGCGGACTGGGTTTTCTTGATTATCTCGCCGTTTTTCAGTGTCTCCGTGTCCCCGCCCGGCATCAGCCCGATATATTGCTCGCCCAGCAAGCCGGAAGTCAGGATATTGGCAAAGGTATCTTTCGGGAATTGATAGCGTTTATCAATATTCATCGTAACCCGCGCCTTGTAACTGTCGGTATCCAGCCTGACTTCGGTCACACGCCCAACCAGCACACCCGCGCTCTTGATGGAAGCCTGCGACTTGAGTCCGCCAATATTGTCGAAATACGCCTGCAACTGGTAGGACTCCGACACGTTGTAAGTGCTCAGGTTCCCCACTTTCATTGCCAGCACCACCAGCGCCCCGATACCCGCCACGACGAATGCGCCAACCCATAGATCCAATGTTGTGCGTTCCATAAACTAATCCCCTCGAAACATGAATGCGGTCAAAATAAAATCCAGAATCAAAATCGCCAGCGACGATTGGACCACGGTGCGCGTGGTCGCGCCGGATACACCCTCCGCCGTAGGCGGCGCATCATAGCCCTCAAACAGCGCGATGACGGTCACCGCCACGCCGAATACGAAACTCTTGATCACGCCGTTCAGCACATCATGCTGAAAATCCACGGCAGACTGCATTTGCGACCAGAACGAGCCTTCGTCCACGCCGATCAGCACCACGCCCACCACATAGCCCCCGAACACACCCATCGCGGAAAACATCGCCGACAATAGCGGCATGGAAATCACCCCGGCCCAGAAACGCGGCGCAACCACACGCGCAATCGGGTTGACCGCCATCATTTCCATTGCGGAAATCTGCTCGGTGGCTTTCATCAAACCGATCTCCGCCGTCATCGCCGACCCGGCGCGGCTGGCAAACAGCAGGGCGGCCAGCACCGGCCCCAGCTCGCGCACCAGGCTCAACGCCACCAGCGTCCCCAGCGCGGATTCGGAGCCGTAGCGCTTGAGCGTTTCATAACCCTGCAAGCCCAGCACCATGCCGACAAACATACCCGACACCAGGATGATGATGAGTGACATCACGCCGCTGGAGAACATTTCCCTCACTACCAGATGGAAGCGCCGGAAACTCGTCCCCGAGTAGAGCAGGGTCATCGCAAAAAAACGTGCGGCAAAACCGGCGCGCCACACCGCATTCACTACACGGTGCCCGATATTCCTCAAACTCCTGGCGACTGGCATCAGGCACGCACTCCCAAGTCTTGTTTGTAGTTGCCGCCGGGATAATGGAACGGGATCGGCCCGTCCATTTCGCCGTGCACAAACTGGTGCACGAACGCTTCGCCGGAGGCGCGGATATCATCCGCCGTTCCCTCCGCGATGATCGCGCCGTCCGAAACAAAGTAGATGTAATCCACAATCTTGAGCGACTCCTGCACATCATGCGTCACCACGATGGAAGTCGCCCCCAGCGCATCGTTCAGGCGGCGGATCAATTGCCCCACCACGGTCAGCGAAATCGGGTCCAGGCCGGCGAACGGTTCGTCGTACATGATCAGCATCGGATCCAGCGCAATGGTGCGCGCCAGCGCCACGCGCCGCGCCATGCCGCCGGAAAGCTCGGCAGGCATCAGGTTTTGCGTGCCGTACAAGCCTACGGCATGCAGCTTCATCATCACCATGTCATGGATAATTTCTTCCGGCAGTTGGGTATGCTCGCGCATCTGGAACGCCACGTTGTCGTACACCGTCATATCCGTAAACAACGCGCCGAACTGGAACAGCATGCCCATCTTGCGGCGCATCCGGTACAGATTGTCATGGTCCAATTCGTGCATCACCTGCCCATCCACTTTCACATAACCCCTGGTCGGCCTGAGCACACCGCCGATGTGCCGCAGGATGGTAGTCTTGCCGCAACCGCTCAACCCCATGATGGCAATTAATTTGCCCTTGGGGAAGGTCATGTTGATGCCTTTCAGGATGGGGCGGCTGTCATAGGCAAAATTGACGTCGCTGATCTCGACTAGCGCTTGGGATGACACGTATCAAAACCGGGTTCATTTGTAAGGACGGCTATTTTAAGCTATACCACCATCTGACCACAACTCCAAATCTCCTTGCCATGGCCTAATTACATATTGAGCTTGCAGCCATTGCAGGCTATCCTGCGCACCACGCAAATAACCATGCCATCAAACTTGAACAGCAACGCCAGCCTTCCCAGCCTGCTCATCGTGGATGACGACCCGCTCATCCGCGATACGCTGAACCTGTTCCTCGCCGGCGAATTCGACGTCCATTTGGCGGAGAACCGCACCCAGGCCGTCAACCTGCTGCGCGGGATGGCGGATCGGCTGCAACTGGCGCTGGTGGACTTGGGGCTGCCGCCCACCCCGCACCGGCCCGACGAGGGGTTTAACCTGATCGCCGAATTGCTGGTGCATTCTCCCCACATAAAAATTCTCGTCCTCTCCGGGCAGAACGATGAGTCCAATGCACGCCACGCGCGCGCGCTTGGCGCTGCCGACTTCATTACCAAGCCCTGCCCGCCGGAAAAGATCCTGGCACAGTTGCGCAACGTCCTTTTCATCCAGGAGGGCGAGAAAAACAACAGGGAATATGATGACGCGCAATTTGGCATCGTGGGGCAAAGCCCGCCAATCCACGCGATGCGCAGCCAGATCACGCTGTATGCCGCCACGCCCTTTCCGGTGCTGATCGAAGGCGAATCGGGCAGCGGCAAGGAACTGGTTGCGTCTGCGCTGCAGCGCCTCAGCCCGAACAGCAAGGCGCCCTATGTGGTATTCAACTGCGCGGCGATTGCACCCAACCTGATCGAGTCCACCTTGTTCGGGCATGCCAAAGGAGCCTTCACCGGCGCAAACGGCGCCCAGGCAGGATTCTTCGAAAATGCGGGAAACGGCACGCTGCTCCTGGACGAGATCGGCGAGCTGCCCATGGAACTGCAAGCCAAATTACTGCGCGTACTGGAGAACGGCGAATACCAGCGTGTTGGCGAAACCTCCATGCGCAAGAGCGGCGCCCGCATCATTGCGGCAACCAACTGCGACCTGCGCCGCGAAGTGCGTTCCGGGCATTTCCGTGCCGACCTTTATCACCGCCTGAGCGTGTTCACCATTCAAACCCCGCCGCTGCGTGAAATGGGAACCGACAGGCTGCTGCTGCTCAACCATTTTCGCGATTTCTACGCCGCGCAGTCCGGTAATGCGCCATTCGGCCTCGACCCCGCCGCCACCATGCAATGGGAACACTACGCCTTTCCCGGCAACACGCGCGAATTGCGCAATATCGTGATCCGCCTCGTCACCAAATATCCCGGCCAGACGGTCAGCGCCGCGCAACTGGAAGCCGAACTCGACCGGCAATTTACCGCCGGCGATTCCGGCATCGACCAGCGCAGGCTTGCCCTGCACACCTTGCAGCAACAGCCCGGATTTAATCTTGACAAGCTTCTGCTGGAGCAGGAGAGCTGCTATATTAACGCGGCGCTCGACCTGGCGTGCGGCAACATCAGCGAAGCCGCCAAATTACTCGGGTTGCACCGAACCACACTGTACAGCCGCATGGAAACGCTGCAAAAACACAAGGCCGACCAACCCATGGAAGGGGAAACCTAGGATGTATCTGGAACACTTCGGGCTCGACAGCCCCCCGTTCAAGATCACGCCGGTCACTGATTTTTTCTTTCCCGGCGCCAACCGGGGCGAAATTCTTGACGCGTTGATTTATGCCATTACCGAAAGCGAAGGCATCATCAAGGTGACGGGCGAAGTGGGCAGCGGCAAGACCATGCTCTGCCGCATGCTGCTGGAGCGCCCGCCGCTACAGGTGGAAATTGTTTACCTCGCTTACCCCAGCCTGTCGCGCGAAGAAATGCTGTATGCCATTGCCGATGGCCTCGGCCTCCATCTGGAAGGGCAGCGCATCAATGTCATCATGCAGAACCTGCAAAACCTGCTCGCGCAAAAGACGGCGGAGGGCAAGCGCGTAGTGGTGCTGGTGGACGAGGCGCATGCCATGCCGCTGGATACGCTGGAAGAGTTGCGCCTGCTGTATAACCTGCAACTCGGCGACCACAAGATGCTGCAAATCGTGCTGTTCGGCCAGCCGGAATTGAACTACAAACTCGACCAGCCCAACATGCGCCAGCTCAAGGACCGCATCGTGCACCATTTCATCATGCTGCCGTTATCGGGGGCATTGATCGAGTCCTACCTGCTGTTCCGCATGCGCACTGCGGGCTACCGCGGCCCCAATGTTTTCTCTCACGCTGCGGTCAGCCTGATCGGCAAGGCATCGCACGGGCTGATGCGGCGCGTCAATATCCTTGCCGACAAGTCGCTGCTCGCGGCATTTGTGGAAGATACCCACAACATCGAGGCAAGCCACGTGCAAGCCGCCATCCGCGACAGCGAACTGGCGCCGCAGCCTGCCTGGCGCAACCGCAAGGCCGTGGCAGCGGGTGGTGTCGCCCTGCTCGCGGCACTGCTGGCCGCCATCGGATGGCTATCCGGCGGCGCCGGCAAGTCCGCCGCTCCGGCCAAATTACACACACCGGCGGCTACGCCCTCAATTGCCGGTAATATACAAACCAATCCCGTTTCCGCGCCAATAGCCAACACCGTGGCCGCTGCCGCCGTTGCCGGCACACCGGCCACTTCTGTTCCGGCGCCGGCAGGTGATGCCGCAATGGCTGCATTGCCGCCCCCCCTGGCTGCCCCGCACAAGAGCGATGCAACCCCGCAAGCAGTGGCTTCCGGCGCGGGTAAGGTTAAATCCGGCCCTCCGCCCACTCTCCTGCAACAACGCCTCGCGGCAACGCAAGAGATGCTCGGTAAGCGCGACAAGAATAGCGCCAGCATCCAGTTGTTCTACACCGAAGACACGCAACCTGCGCGCATGGAACGTTTTCTGGTCCGCGCCAAGACCTTGGGCAAGCTGTCTGAAATCTATGTATTGCCTGCCAGGATAAGCGGCAAGGATGACTTCCGTGTTTTGTACGGCTCCTACCCGGACATCAAGGCGGCGCGCGACGGCATACGGCAGCTACCGCAACGTTACAAGGAAGCATTCACGCCTGCGCCATATTTGCTGGATGGCGCACAATCCCCGCCTGATTCCAAACCGAGGGGGTAGAAAGAGTTTTGCCAGCCGGCTGCGTGGCTGCTGGCGGTGTTGGCTGGCCCGGTGTTTTTTGCGGAAACGCCGGTGATGCTTCTCTTGAACACAGATTGTCCATTAGAGCCAACCCTCTTGTAGGAGCGCAATTTATTGCGCGATTGCTCTCGATGAATCGCTCGATAAATCGAGCTCCTACAGCCCAATGGATTATCTGGGTTGAAGGTGTTGCCGCTACTGCAAAAACCGGCATATCGGAATCAACCAGTTGCCATGCCATGCGAGGCGGCGGATCATGCGTGGTATAAAATTCTTGATAACATGTGCTGCAGCTAACGCAACGCCAGAAGCGAGTGTTCGTCCCCGGACAACCGGCAAGAATGGCGTATTCATTTACTCTCATGGTTGTTGAGGACATCAGGCAAAAGTGTTAGTCTGCTTGCAACAAGACAGGGGGATGCATGCGATTCAGCAAGAGATGGTTAACGTATTTCAGTTGCATTCTGCTCGCTGCCTGCGGAACACAACCGATCAAGCCTTCCGACAAACATATCCGGCGTGAAAGCGCCGAGGCCGCGCACAGCGCCAGCATCCCGCAACCGATCAAGCGCACCATCCCGCTTGCTCCGCCTGCCGCCACCCC
>JAQTOM010000058.1 GCA_028713345.1 Gallionellaceae bacterium
TTGAAATGCTTCCGCCTGTTTGGCCGCCCCCTTCCTGTCAGCATGCAATTGCCCAACCAGCTCCGGACACGCCTGCGGTTCCTGGCGATTGCGTACTGCCAGGCTCATATCACCCAGCGCGGCAGCAAGCTGAGCGGGAGAAAGCGCCATTGATGGAGGCAGTTCCGGTTCTGCCTTTGGTGCAACGATGGCGGCAGGCACTTCTGCCGGAACAGCAACGGGAGCTTCCGGCGGTTTGCAGGTGATAACCCCGGATGGCACAATGGTGGCAACCGGCCCCTCGGGTTGTGCGGTTGGTGTTGTCTCCCTGCCGGCCTCAATCTGCTGCGCGGCGCTTACCAATTCACCTGCCTCAACCTGTGTGCTGCCATGCGCGCGCAGTGAGTCAACCCAGCCCTTGAATGCCGTTTCGCTATCCAGTATGAATTTCAGCAAGCCGGGGGTGATGGGCTTGCTCCCCTGCAGCCACTTGTTCATTGCCCGCTCGACCGCCCACGCCACCTCGGCCAGGTCAGTCAATCCCACCATGCGTCCGCTTCCCTTCAAGGTATGGAAGCCGCGCCGGATAATGACCAGCGGCTCACTGCTTTCGGGATGAAGCTGGATGGCTTCAAGGTTAGCGCGCATGCTGCCCAGCACTTCCTGCGCCTCTTCCAGAAACACCTCCAGCAGTTCATCGCCTTCCCACTGCTTGTGTGCGGCAACCGTTTGTGCGGCGGCGCCCTGCACACCGGGCGCCCGCACGATAACTGACTGCTGCAACGCCTGCACACTCTGCAGCGCCGTTTCCAGCAGCACGGCATCCGGCTCCTGTTCATTGAGCAGGCTCTGCACATAGGCCTGTAGCGTATTCAACGCTGCGGCGACCGTATGCACTTCGCCGGTCACGCGGCTGCCAGTTGCTGCGTAATTTTCCAGAATTTGCCATAAGGCATACAGCAACTGCCCGGCCCGGTCCCTATCCAGGAAGCGCAAGCCACCGTGCGCCTGGTGCAGCAGTTCCGCCAGTTGCCTGAACGGCGGTTGTTTGCTCTCATCGAAGTTGTCCAAATCCTGCGCGGCATGCAGCAGGTTGCCCTGTATCTCGCCAAGCAGCACTTTCCTGAGGCCATGCTCTTCTCCCTGACAATGCAGCATCACCAGGTCGGCAAGGCTGCCCTCATCCTGTGCCATGCCTGCAATACCAGCCTGCAGCCGCTGGTTCAGTATGCAGGCCTGCTCATGGAACTTGCCGTCCAGACGGCGGTAATGCTCCATGCCGCTGTCCAGTAACAATAAGGCCATCGCCATATCCAGCGCGATACGCTGTATTTGTTCAGCGTCCTGCGCTTGTAAGGCAGAGGTCTGTATCTGGCGGCACAAGTACTGCAGGGTGTTCCGGTCCAGTTGCCCGGCAAGAGAAGCCAGTTGCTCCACCTGCCCGGTAAATTCCGGCGTGACGGATTCCTTGTGCACACACCACTCCCAGCTTTCCTTTGTTGCCTCGAGTTGCGCGCGCATCGAAGCCAGCGCTTGGCTTGTCTTGCCGGCAGGCAGAGCAACCGCTTGCGGCAGGTGTCTTTCCAGCGCATAAGCCCGCTTGACCCCGGCAACAGTTCTGCTCACCGTATAGCTGTTTGCGATCACATAAAGCATTTCACGCAGACTGTCGTACGCATCGGCATGTTGTCCTTCAGCCAGTAATTTCATCTGCAGGCCGATGTGGCTGAGCAATTTCCTGGCGCTTTGTTCTGGCGACAGGTTGTGGTAAACCATGCAATCCAGCAGGGCGGATGCTACCCACCAGAATGCCCGCCGGTCTGGCGGCATCCCCGCCATAGTGGCTTGCACCGCATTGCGCATGGTCTGCAATGCTTCTTCAGGGCTGTCCTGGCGCAACCACTTGAGCAGGGCTGACTGATACTTGCCGCACTCCTCATTGATACGCGCCTGCGGGACATCTTCCACAGGCTGCGCCAGGACGGATGCCGGCAACTCGGCCTGCAAGTCGGGGAAAAACAAATCCACTTCAAAAGCCATTTCCATGCCGCGTGCCTGCTGCAATTCCTGGTATTCGGGGAACAGGCACAATGGCGAATTGCCGGCACCATCGGCCAGCGCATCGAGATAGTGCATCAAGGCTGATATGGCACGCTGGAGAGTGTCACCGTAGGTAGGTGAAGGCGATAGCACTCCGCTGGAAAGCTCTTGCAACAATAACTCAAGTTCCCCGCAAAACACCATGACCCCGTCCAGCGACAACGCCCGCAACACCTCACCTGCACGATGCAATGCGGCAAGGGCGCTTAGTAATGCCTCCCGTCCAGTCTCGGGGTTAGAAAAATAAGCCTTCAGGTCGCGGCTTGCCTGGCCCAGCAAAGCATCCAATTCGGGCTTTACCGCTGGCAGCGGCAAGGGACTTGTTTGCTCAGTAGAAATCATCGTGCGGGTTCAGTGCCGGTCACAGCTTGAAGCCGGAAACGGAATTTTTCAGGCCGGTCGCCAAGCCCGCCAACCCGGCTACCGAGGCATTGGAAAGCCGGGTGCCTGCCGTGGTCTGCTCGGTAATATGCAAAATTTCCTGCATGGCGATCGCAACCTCTCGCGCCATATTCGCCTGCACTTGCGTGGACGCTGAAATATTGCCGATCAATTGCGACAGTTCATTTGTCACCTGCCCGATTTCATGCAAAGCCTGTCCTGCTGCGACCGAAAGCTTCGCCCCCTCCACCACGCCTTGCGTGCTTTTTTCCATCGCGGCCACTGCATCCTGCGTGTCGCCTTGAATGGCATTGACCAGTGTGCCGATCTGCCGGGTCGCCTCCGCGGAACGCTCCGCAAGGCGCTGCACTTCTTCCGCCACCACCGAAAATCCGTGCCCCGCTTCCCCGGCAGATGCAGCCTGAATTGCGGCATTCAGCGCCAGTACGTTTGTCTGCTCGGTAATGTCTGAAATCAGGTTCACGATCTCGCCGATTTCCTGCGAGCTTTCACCCAGGCGCTTGATGCGTTTCGATGTTTCCTGGATTTGCCCGCAAATGCCATCCATCCCGGCAATCGTGTTCTGCACTGCCTGCTCGCCCCGCTCCGTCACCTCGAGAGTGCGGCGCGCCTCCTGCGCGGCCCTCGCGGCGCTGGCGTCCACCTCCTGGATGGAGTGGGTCATCAACTGCACCGCCTCGCCTGCCCCGGTTATTTCACCGGACTGTTTCTGTGCGGCTGCCAGCAGACCGGTGGAAATCGCCTCCGCATCGTGCGTCGCACGCGCCACCTGTTCGGACGCCCTGGTAATGCCTTCAACCAATTTGCGCAATTGACCAATAGTGTTGTTCACGGAAACGGCTATCGCTCCGGTAATATCTTCCGACACCCTTGCCTTGACAGTCAGGTCGCCGTCGGCCAGATTGTCCAATTCATTCACCAGGCGCAAGATAGCTTCCTGGTCGCGGCGGTTTGAATGCTCCGCCTCCCGTGTCCGGCGGCGCGAATCGTCCAGATATACCTTGCTTACCAGCAGCAGAACCAGCAACACCAGCACACCCGATGCAATCATCACAACACCGGTCAGCCGGGATGTGGATTGGTACGCATCCACCAGTTTTTGCGTATAGCTCATCAATGCGTCGCTATTCTCAAAAATTGCCTTGCCCGCACGTTTTGCACCGGGCAAGTATTGCGCGTTATCCGCAATAGTTTCGGTGGCAATCCGGTACCCGTTGAACAGGTTATTCACTTTCAAGACCAGCGGGTCGCTGGCTGGAAACGTTTTCAGCAGTTCTTCCACCTCCAGCGCATCGTTTTTCAGCGACGACAATTGCCCGGTTTTCATTTCCGCAGTCGCGCCGGAGTGCATCGCAACCGCATCCCTGGCTATCCGCACCAGCACCAGATTTAAACGCAAGGCACGCTCTTTCTGCGCCCCTTGTGCACTGGCCGCCAATTGCTGCATGAGGTTGCGCAATTCCGGCTCTCCGGCATTAATCGCCGCTATGGCGCGTCCCAGCTTCACCAGCCCCGTGCGCGCCGCATCCAGCGAGCGGACATCCAGCATCATCTTGCCGGAGCGTTCCAGCAGCATATCCAGCACGGGGCGCGCATCGCCGGATGTTGCAGGCAGGCGGTCGTCCCCTTTATCCAGCAGCGTCAGGATCGAATTGAAGGATTCCAGGCTGCGCGTCATGTTTTCGAATGCCATCTGGTCACCCGACAAACTTTGCTCGGCATCCTTGGCCAGTCGTTGCGACAACATCAGCAGCCTGCTGGATTGTGTTACATAGCGCGTATTCTGTGCCGCCAAACGGTTATCCATGTAAGCTGCAACAGCCGTAAGCAAGACCAATCCCAGCAGGATGCCCCCAAGTATCTGTAGTTGCCTGGCAACATCCAGACGCCCGAGCAGCGGGATGGAGAAAGCACTACCCTCCCTGCTGGCAGGGGCGGATTTCTGGGGTTCGTTGAGCGTCGGTTGACTGTAAGCCATTCACCACTCCCTCCAAAATGAGTTACTAATTTTCCACATGCAAAAACTCGGGTTGCTTGAGCAACCTGGCCACATCCATGAGCCACCAGACCTGGCCTTGCCCGTCCTCGTATTGAACCATCCCGTCCACTTCGTTGCGGCGCCACGCATGGGTATTCCGCAAGCCAAGCACATGGTCAACCAGCAGCCCTGCATTGAAGGCAAATTTTTGCGCCACGAGCAAAATACGGCTGCTCCTATCGTGTTGCACTTCTGCCTGCCCCATGAATGCCGCCAGATCCACCACGCTGTACAAATTGCCGTGCACATTCGTCACGCCGCAGTACCACGGCCTGGTAAAGGGTACTTTCGTTATGGGCGGTATTGGCAACACCTCGCTGACTTCACCCATCTCCACCAGCCAGAAATCCGGCCCGATCTGGACACCCAGGGTAGAAATCCGCTCCCCCGCCTGATCGCCAGTTTGCATGCGATCCTCCAGCCCCTGCTGTGACTGGGACAGCCTGGCCATCATGCGGAGATTAAGGCGCTGGATCATGTCAGTTCAGCCATCCTGTTCATGCCCCAACCTCTGCCCTGCCCCGCGTGTGCAGGATAACCGCATCAATCATGCTCTTCTTGGTGAATGGCTTGATCAGGAACAGGTTCGACCCGACCATTTTGCCTTGGGCGCGGTCAAACAGGTTGCCCTTGCTGGTCAGCATGATGACGGGAATGGAACTGAATTCGCGGCTATTCTTGATAAGCGCGCAAGTCTGGTAGCCGTCCAGGCGGGGCATTATGATGTCGATAAAGACTACATCTGGACGATGCTCAACAATTCTTGACAACCCGTCAAAGCCGTCCTCGGCAAGCACCACCTGGCATCCGGCCTGTGTCAAAAAAATCTCCCCGCTGCGGCGGATGGTGTTGCTGTCATCAATGAGCACCGCCTTGATGCCGGACAGCGGCATGTCATCACTCATGTTATCTCTCCCCCAAAACTGTCAAACGGGAATCGCATGATGCTCTATTATTAAGCACGCCCATTTTTATCACCTTTGCCAAAAGCGCGGTGTAAAGATAATCAGCAAGGTGAATATTTCCAGCCGCCCCAACAGCATGGCCAAGGTGCAGACCCATACCTGAAAATCAGTCAGCACACCAAAATTACTTGCCGGGCCGACCACGCCCAACCCCGGACCGGCGTTATTGATACAGGCAATCACGGCAGAGAACGAAGAGATGAAGTCAAGGCCGCTAATTACCAAAGTAAAAGTCAGAATAACCACGCTCATGAAATACAGGAAAATGAATCCCAGCACCGAGAATACGATATTGTTGGGAATCACATGCCCGCCGATTTTCATCGGATCCACCGCCGCCGGATGCAGTAACTTGAGGAATTCGCGCCCTGCCTGCTTGAACAGAATGATAGTCCGGATCATTTTAATGCCGCCGCCAGTGGAACCCGAACTGGCGGTAATACAACTGAGAAACAGCATCCATAGCGGCGCAAATATGGGCCACTGGTTGAAATCCACACTGGCAAAACCGCAGTCTGTCGCCAAAGAAACGAGGTTGAAACTGGCATGGCGCAAGGCCGTCCAGAAACTCGGGTAAACACCCTGCCACCACAGGAACATACCAATACCCAGGCAACTTGCCAATATCACCCCAATTGTTGCAAGACCTTCGGTATCGAGCAGATAAAGCTTCAGGTTCTTTCTGCGCCATACCAGGAAGTGCGTGGCGAAATTCATTGCCGCCAACAGCATGAATACGATCAACACCACCTCGATAGCAGGAGAATTGAAGTAACCGACACTGGCATCGTGCGTGGAAAAACCACCCAGACCCATCGCGGCGAAAGCATGGCATACCGCATCCAACCAGCCCATGCCCGCAATTTTCAGCGATGCAATGCAAACCAGGGTAATGCCGAAATACACCAGCCACAGGTTGCGCGCCGTTTCGGTGATGCGCGGCGTCAATGCGGCATCTTTCATTGGGCCGGGTGTTTCCGCCTTGAATAACTGACGACCGCCGATCCCGAGCAGCGGCAGGATGGCCACCGCCAGCACAATGATGCCCATGCCGCCCAGCCAGTTCAGCTCATGCCGCCACAGGTTAATGGCGGGCGGCAGGTTATCCAGCCCGGTCAGCACGGTTGCACCGGTGGTGGTGATGCCGGACATGGTTTCGAAGTAAGCATCGGTAAACGACAAACCCGGCAGCACCAATAACAACGGCAACGTGGCAAAGGCAGGCATCGCTGTCCACATCGCCACTACCAGCAGATATCCGTGGCGGATAGATAACTCGCCCCTGTAATGGCGCGTCAGCAACCACATCAATGTTCCGGCGGCAAAAGTCCACACCATCGCCAGCGCAAAATCAATCAGCGTGCCATCGGCATAAATCAATGAGGTAATAATGGGCATGGCGTAGGTGGCGCTGAACACTACCAGCATCAGGCCCAATGCATGAACAACGGTCAATGCGCGCCGCATGGGTGGCCTGTAATAAGTTGCTGTGCGGTCAACCTGTAGTATTGCAGGCTAGACATCAAAAGAAGCCTATTCCGACCTGGAACAGTTTCTCCACCTTGCGGATCATCTGTTTGTTGATCACAAATACAATCACATGGTCGTCCGCTTCAATCATCATATCGCGATGCCCCATGATAACCTGTTCGCCGCGCACAATTGCGCCGATGGTCGCCCCCTTGGGCAAGTCTATTTCGTCAATGCGCCGCCCCACCACCCTGGAAGATTCGCGGTCGCCATGCGCCACCAGTTCCAGCGCCTCCGCCGCGCCGCGCCGCAGCGAGTGCACCACAGCCACATCGCCTTGGCGCACATAAGCGAGCAACGAGCCAATGGTGACGTGCGCGGGTGACAGCGCAATATCGATCTTGCCACCCTGCACCAATTCGACGTAGGCATTGCGGTTGATCAATGAAATTACCTTGCGCGCGCCACCTCTCTTGGCCAGTAGCGCAGACATGATGTTGTTTTCATCGTCATTGGTCAGTGCGCAGAACACATCCACATCCGCCACGTGCTCGGAAGCCAGCAGGTTTTCATCGGTGCCGTCACCATTCAATACCAGTGTATGCGTCAATTCTCCTGCCAGCCGTTCACAGGATTTCTTGTTGTGCTCAATCAGTTTGACCTGATAGTCCTGCTCCAGGGAAAGCGCCAGGCGCAGCCCGATGTTGCCGCCGCCCACAATCATCACGCGCTTGGCCGGTTTGTCCATGCGCCGCAGTTCATTCAGTATGGTGCGGATATTCCCGGTTGCGGCGATGAAAAAAATCTCGTCACCCGCCTCGATCACCGTCTCACCTTCCGGAATGATCGGGCGGTCTTGCCGGAAAATGGCTGCGACACGCGCATCAATCTGCGGCATGTGTGTTCTCATATAACTCAATGGATTGCCCACAAGCGGCCCGCCCTCGAATGCCTTTACCGCCACCAGCGACACGCGTCCGTCGGCAAACTCCAGCACCTGTAATGCTTCTGGAAACTCAATCAGTTTGCGGATATATTCAGTGAGTATCTGTTCGGGGCAGATGGAGAAGTCCACGCAGAAATTCGCGGTGTTAAAAATGGCGGGATGTTCCAGATAATCGGCGGAGCGGATACGTGCGATCTTGGTCGGTGTGTTATACAGGCTGGCGGCCAATTTACAGGCCACCAGATTAACCTCATCGCTTTGCGTCACTGCCAGCAAAAGGTCTGCATCGGCAATGCCCGCCTGTTCGAGCATGGAGGGATGGGAAGCGTTTCCCGTCAAGGTGCGCAGGTCAAAGCGGTCTTGCAACAGACGCAGCTTCTCAGCGTCAAGGTCAACCACGGTAATGTCGTTGGCTTCGCTGACCAGGCTCTCCGCTACTGTCGAGCCGACCTGTCCTGCGCCAAGTATCAATATTTTCACGCTACCGCCTTTTCTGGCGCCAGATGATGGTTGACAGAGCACCCGTCACTTAATCACCTGTCACTTGTTTGTAACCGTACTATGCGCACGTATCCAGCTTCTCCACTCCTCGAACACAACAGGGTCGAGCGCCGCAATCACCGAGCGCTGCCATACGTCGCCCTGGTTGAAATCATCACAATCCAGGCAGCATGCCCGCCCGCCCGCTTCCTGCAACACCAGCGAGCCTGCGGCATAGTCCCACAGCTTTTGGCCGCCATGCAAATACACGTCATAGCGCCCCGCTGCGGTGTAGCACCAATCCAGGGTGCTGGCACCGAAGTTCCGCTGCGAGGAATATGGTGGGGCGGTAGCCAGTTGCGCCACAAGCTTGCTATTCAGGCGCTTCATATCTACGTTGGCAAGCGCTTGCGCCAACGTAGTCGCGACAATGCGGCTCACCAGTTTTTCACCATTCAAAAATGCACCGTGTCCCCGCTCGGCGGCAAACGCCTCATCCGCCACAGGATCGTACACCACACCCAATACACTATGCCCCTCGCGCATCAATGCGATGGAAACCGCAAAATATCCCAAGCCGCGCACAAAGTTGGAAGTGCCGTCTATGGGGTCTATGCACCAAACCCCTTGCGCACCTCCTACCCATGACGCCAGTTGCTCTGCCTCGCCCATTTCCTCGCCGATTACCGGTACGTTAAGAATGGCTTGCAGCTTGCGCGTGAGCGCTTCCTGCGCGGCGGTGTCGGCTTCGGTACACAAGCTGCCATCGTTCTTGCGCTGGTGCGCCACCTTCATGTAACGCGGCATGATTTCTTCAGCAGCCACCAGCTTGACTGCTGCCACAACCGCTTTCAGCATGGCACTCATGGTGTTAGTACGAGCCACGACCCGCTTCACACCTTGTTCTTTTTGTTCTTTCATTTTTCACCTGACCACTTGATGGAACAGCCCATGCTGGCAATCTGCTCCAGCGGCCCCTTGCCGGTTTGTGCCACCCGCACCATGGCGTTGAACAAGTCACGCGGGGCGTCTGCGGCCGCCTCCTTACGCGATGCATCCAGGCGGCCACGATATTGCAGTTCCAGGCCGGCATTAAAGCCGAAGAAATCCGGCGTGCAGACTGCGCCATAATCCCTGGCGACCTGCTGCGTTTCATCCCACACATAAGGGAAAGGATAGTCATATTGTTGCGCTACCAGCTTCATGTTATCGAATGAATCTTCCATATATTCCGCCGGGTCGTTCGACATGATGGCGATGCTGTTGACGCCGTATCGCAGCAACTCACGAGTGTCGCGCACGATGCGGTCACGGATGGATTTCACATAGGGGCAGTGGTTGCAGATAAACATCACCAGCAAGCCGTTCTTGCCGCGCACGTTTTCCAGCGTATAACGCTTGCCATCCACACCCGGCAGGTCGAACGCGCGGGCTTTCCAGCCGAAATCGCAAAGTGGCGGTTGTAAACTCACCATGAATTTTTACCTTACAGCAAATCCAAGGTCGTTATATTATCACGTCAGCCCATTCAGCCTGAACCCAACCATGTCCGTACCGCGCTTCTATTGCAGCACGTTATCTCACCACGGCTCCACGCTTGAACTGCCGCCGGAAGCCGCCCACCATGCCCAGCGTGTGCTGCGTTTGCGCGAGAACGACCGGGTGCAAGTATTCGATGGAGAAGGAAACGCGCTGGATGCCGCCATCAGCGAAATCAGCGGCAGGCGTGTGGTATTGGGCAAGCTGAAACCCTGCGCCGGAGAACAGCCATCGCCCTTGCATATCGTGCTGGCCCAAGCCATGTGCAGCAGCGAAAAAATGGACTGGATAGTGCAGAAGGCCACTGAACTGGGTGCTGCCGAAATCCAGCCGGTACAGACCCAGCGTAGCGTGGCGAAGCTGACGGGCGAACGCATCGAGAAGCGTACCGCACACTGGCGCAGTGTCGTTATTTCCGCCTGCGAACAATGCGGACGTAACCTGTTGCCAAAAATTCATGCCCCGCAGGAATTCAGCACTTGGCTGGCGGAGGTGCGCGATACCCCAGGCGCCAAATTCATCCTGTTGCCGGAAAGCGCCACCACACTGCACGAGCAGCCGAAACCGCAAGAGGTTGTCACACTGCTGATCGGGCCTGAAGGCGGATTCAGCACAGATGAAGCACAACTCGCCCGGCAAGCCGGTTTTATCCCTGTCCGCTTGGGCACACATGTGCTGCGCACCGAGACAGCGGCAGTAGCAGGGATTACTGCGCTGCAAATACTGTGGGGTGATTTCAAATAAATGGATGGAGGATACCCGGCAACGGGAAGTAGTTCAGAACATTCAACCCCACAAACAACAAAGCCCTCGCGAGGAGGGCTTTGTTGTTTGTAAGGAGTCTGACGATGACCTACTTTGGTTACGGCATAACGTTGTGCTGCGCAAAACGTTAGCTTTCACAGAAACAAGTCACTGCGTGACGTGTTTGCGCTGCGTTACAGTAGGCCATCCATCACAAATTCAAAGCAATAAAAAAGCCCAACACAAGGCTGGGCTTTTTTATTGTAAGGAGTCTG
>JAQTOM010000008.1:0-29691 GCA_028713345.1 Gallionellaceae bacterium
TCCCACTCGATCGTGGCAGGCGGCTTGCCGGAGATGTCGTACACCACACGGTTGATGCCGCGCACCTCGTTGATAATACGGTTGGAAACCTTGCCCAGCAGTTCATAGGGCAGGTGCGCCCAGTGCGCGGTCATGAAGTCCTGCGTCTGCACCGCACGTAGCGCCACGACCCACTCGTAGGTGCGCCCATCGCCCATCACGCCCACCGATTTCACCGGCAGGAATACGGTGAAGGCCTGCGAGGTTTTCGCGTACCAGCCCGCGGCGCGCAACTCTTCGATGAAGATGGCATCGGCACGGCGCAGCAGCTCGGCATATTCATGTTTCACTTCGCCGAGGATACGCACGCCCAGCCCCGGCCCCGGGAACGGATGGCGGTACACCATGTCGTGCGGCAAACCCAGCGCCACGCCGAGTTCGCGCACTTCGTCCTTGAACAGTTCGCGCAACGGCTCCAGCAGCTTGAGGTGCAGCGTGTCCGGCAGGCCGCCCACGTTGTGGTGCGACTTGATGGTGTGCGCCTTCTTGGTCTTGGCGCCAGCCGATTCGATCACGTCGGGGTAGATGGTGCCTTGCGCCAGCCATTTGGCCTGCGGCAATTTCCCCGCTTCGCGCTGGAACACCTCGACGAATTCGCGCCCGATGATCTTGCGCTTCGCCTCGGGGTCGGTCACCCCCTTGAGATGCTTCATGAACTCTGCGCTGGCATCCACATGGATGACTTTCACGCCCAGATTTCTTGCAAATGTTTCCATCACCTGCTCCGCCTCGTTCAGGCGCAACAGGCCATTGTCCACGAACACACAGGTCAGCTGCGTGCCGATGGCACGGTGCAGCAGCGCTGCCGCCACGGAAGAATCCACACCGCCGGAGAGGCCGAGAATGACTTCTTCCTGCCCCACCTGGGTGCGGATTTTCTCCACCGCCTCGCCGATGTAATCCGGCATGTTCCAGTCCTGCCCGCAGCCGCAGATGTCATGCACGAAGCGGCCCAGCAGTGCCTTGCCTTGATGGGTATGGGTGACTTCGGGATGGAATTGCACCGCATAGAAACGGCGCGCCTCATCGGCCATACCGGCAATGGGTGTTGCCTCATTGGAAGCAATCACCGAGAAACCGGGCGGCAACTGCGCCACCTTGTCGCCGTGACTCATCCACACATCCAGCAGGCCGTGGCCTTGCGCGTTGGCACGGTCCTGAATATCGCGGAACAATTTTGAGTGTCCGCGCGCACGGATTTCCGCATAACCGAATTCGCGCACCTTGCCGCTCTCGACCGCGCCGCCGAGTTGCGCCGCCATGGTCTGCATACCGTAGCAGATGCCCAGCACCGGCACGCCCAGTTCAAAAACAGTCTGCGGCGCCTTGGGCGTTTCTTCTTCATACACCGAGTTCGGCCCGCCGGAAAGAATGACCCCTGCCGGAGCAAAGGCACGAATGTCGGCTTCAGGCATATCCCAAGGGTGCAACTCGCAATACACCTGCGCTTCGCGCACACGGCGTGCAATGAGTTGGCTGTACTGCGAGCCAAAGTCGAGGATGAGGATTTTTTTATGCATGTTAAAGCCTGGGAAGGGTAAAGGGAGAAGGGATCGCGCCTGCGGTGCTCAAGGGTGAAAAGCGCCGGTTTTACCCTTCCCTCTTCCCCCTTCCCTCTTCCCGCAATTAATCAATATGGTAATTCGGCGCTTCCTTGGTAATCTGCACGTCGTGCACATGCGATTCGCGGATACCCGCAGCGGTAATTTGCACGAACTCGGCCTTGGTGTGCATGGTGGCGATGTCCGGACAACCGAGGTAGCCCATGCTGGCACGCAGGCCGCCCATCAACTGGTGGATTACCGCCAGCACGCTGCCCTTGTACGGCACGCGCCCTTCCACGCCTTCCGGCACCAGCTTGTTCTCGTTACCACTTTCGTTATCCTGAAAATAACGGTCGCTGGAACCTTGCTGCATCGCGCCCAGGCTGCCCATGCCGCGATAGGATTTGTAGGAACGCCCCTGGAACAATTCCACTTCGCCCGGCGCTTCTTCCGTACCGGCAAACAAACCGCCCAGCATCACCACATGCGCACCTGCCGCAATCGCCTTGGAAATGTCGCCGGAGAAACGCACGCCGCCATCCGCGATCAGTGGCACACCGGTGCCCTGCAAGGCATCAGCCACATTCTGGATGGCGCTGATTTGCGGCACACCCACACCCGCGACCATGCGCGTGGTGCAGATCGAGCCGGGGCCGATGCCCACCTTCACGCCGTCCGCGCCGTGATCCAGCAGTGCCCTGGCCGCCGCACCCGTGGCGATGTTGCCGCCGATCACGTCAACATCGGGGAAGTTTTTCTTCACCCACCTGACGCGATCCAGCACGCCCTGCGAATGGCCGTGTGCGGTGTCCACGATCAACACATCCACTCCGGCCTCTACCAGCAGCGCAGCGCGCTCGTCGGTGCCTTCGCCTACGCCTATTGCCGCGCCTACACGCAGGCGGCCCAGATCGTCCTTGCATGCCAACGGGTGTTCGCTGGATTTGAGTATGTCCTTCACGGTAATCAGCCCGCGCAATTCGAACGCATCGTTCACCACCAGCACGCGTTCGATGCGGTGCTGGTGCATCAGCGCGCGCGCCTCTTCACGGCTGGCATTTTCCCTGACGGTGATCAACTTCTCGCGCGGCGTCATGATGTTCAGGATGGACTGATCCAGATTGCTCTCGAAGCGCAAGTCGCGATTGGTGACGATGCCCACCACTTGCTTGCCCTGCACCACCGGCAAGCCGGATATTTTGTGCTGCTGGGTAAGATTGAGCACATCGCGCACCGTCATGCTTGGCGCGATGGTCACCGGGTCTTTCACCACCCCGCTCTCGAAACGCTTGACCTTGGAAACCTCCAGCGCCTGCGCACGGGCCGGCATGTTCTTGTGCACGATACCGATGCCGCCCTCCTGCGCCAGGGCAATCGCCAGGCGCGCCTCGGTCACGGTGTCCATCGCGGCGGACAACAGCGGGATGTTCAGGGTGATGTTGCGGGTGAGCCGGGTGCACAGGCTGACATCGCGCGGCAGCACATTGGAATGTGCCGGAATCAGCAGGACATCGTCAAAGGTTAGCGCCTTCTGGGTAATACGCATGGTGATCGTCCTTTGCAAAGCGCGCATTATACGCAAGGCCGGGGGATGGGTAAAATCAGAATTGGTTTTATTCGGAGCAGGCCGCACTTTTTGCGATGCGGAACAGCAGCACAAACCGCAGGCCGGGTTAACGGCCTTATCGCGTAATCCGGCAAGTCATCGCGGGAAGTGGTACGCTCAGAATGCCGCGGAGATGTGGCGAGAGTAATCGAAAAAGCCTGATTGTCAGCTATTGTTTCTTTGAGCCATTGGCGAATGGCTATAATGCAATTCAGCAACACATTAACAGGTTGGCACAAATCATGACTGAACGAAGTGTGCAAAATTCATACACCGGCGTATTGCAAGCCATTTATTGCCGTCAATCTGTCCGCGCCTATGCGCCAAAGCAACTCGATCACGCCACCATTCAGGCTTTAATCGAAGCCGCCGTGCATGCCCCCACGGCCATGCATGAAGAACCCTGGGCATTCGTCATCGTCCAAAACAAGCCGCTACTGAAGCGATTGTCTGATCTTGCCAAACCGCTCTTTGTCGAGGAACTACGCCACCGCAATGAGCAAGATGCAAGCCACTCCTTTGATCATTTTACCAAGCCTGATTTCAATATCTTCCATGGCGCCAATACCCTCATCATTATCTGCGCCAGGCCGTTGGGCCCTTTCGTTGCCGCCGACTGCTGGCTGGCAGCGGAAAACCTGATGCTGGCAGCCTGTGCCATGGGATTGGGCAGTTGCGTCATTGGGTCTTCTGTTGCGGCCCTGAATATTCACGAGGTAAAAGTGGAACTCGGAATTCCTGCCGAATACTCCGTCATCGCGCCGATTGTCGTGGGCGTTCCCGGCGGCGAAACCAATCCCACCTCCAGAAAAGAACCTCGAATTCTTGCCTGGAAGAAATAACGATCGGGAGTGTGAACGTTGTGAATGCTAACCATTCTGGTGCTGAGGGCGGTCAGGGAAGGATAGTCTCCGTGCGCGGCAGCGTGGTGGACGTGTGGTTTGACAAGTGTTTGCCGCCCATCAATTCCCTGCTGCGTGCAGGAAAGAAGGAGCAGATCGTGGTCGAGGTGCTGTCCCAGCTCGATGCGCATCGCGTGCGCGGTATTGCGCTGACACCCACCCAGGGACTCGCGCGCGGCATGACGATGGAAGACACGGGCGGTCCGTTGCGGGCGCCGGTCGGCCAGGAAATTCTGTCGCGCATGTTCGACGTGTTCGGCAATGCCATCGACCGCCAGCCAGCCCCCGGCAATGTTCAGTGGCGCAGTGTGCACCAGGCACCGCCGCCGTTGGCGCGGCGTTCTACAAAATCCGAAATATTCGAAACGGGTATCAAGATTATCGATGTGCTGATGCCGCTGGAACGCGGCGGCAAGGCTGGCCTGTTCGGCGGGGCGGGCGTGGGCAAGACGGTTTTGCTGACCGAGATGATCCACAACATGGTCGGCCATCACCAGGGCGTGAGCATTTTTTGCGGCATCGGCGAGCGTTGCCGCGAAGGCGAGGAGCTCTACCGCGACATGAAGGCGGCAAATGTGCTGGCCAATATGGTCATGGTATTCGGCCAGATGAACGAGCCGCCGGGCGCCCGATTCCGGGTCGGCCACGCGGCGCTGACGATGGCCGAGTATTTTCGCGATGACGAGCAGCGCGATGTGCTGCTGCTGATCGACAATATTTTTCGCTTCATCCAGGCTGGGTCTGAAGTTTCGGGCCTGATGGGACAGATGCCGTCGCGCCTGGGCTATCAGCCGACTATGGGCACCGAGTTGTCGCAGTTGCAGGAGCGCATCGCCAACACCGACACGGGCGCCATCACTTCCATTCAGGCAGTGTATGTTCCCGCGGACGATTTTACCGATCCGGCTGCGGTGCATACCTTCTCGCATCTTTCTGCGTCCATTGTGCTGTCGCGCAAACGCGCGAGCGAGGGCTTGTATCCGGCCATCGATCCGCTGCAATCGCATTCCAAGATGGCCACGCCGGGCATCGTCGGCGAACGCCACTATCGTATCGCGCAGGAAATCCGGCAGACATTCGCGCAATACGAGGAACTCAAGGACATCATCGCCATGCTCGGCCTCGAACAACTCGCGCAAGAGGATCGAAACATCGTGTTTCGCGCCCGCCGTCTGGAGCGCTTTCTCACACAACCGTTTTTCACCACCGAGCAGTTCAGCGGCATCAAGGGCAAATTGGTCAGCCTCAAAGATGCGCTCGACGGTTGCGAACGCATCCTGCGCGACGAATTCAAGGATGTCCAGGAGAGTGCGCTGTACATGATAGGCACGATAGGCGAAGCGCAGAAAAAATCGCAGGCCCTCGCACAGAAAGGAATGGCGCATGCGTCTTAAAATTCTCCTGCCATTCCAGGTTTTCGCCGATATCGAAGGCGTGAAGCGCATCGTGGCGGAGACACACCAGGGTTCATACGGAATTTTGCCGCAGCGGCTCGATTGCGTGGCGGCGCTGGTTCCGGGGATACTGACCTATGAAACCGCAACTGGAGGCGAGACATATGTGGCGCTCGACGAGGGTGTGCTGGTCAAGGCCGGTGCAGATGTGCTGGTTTCCGTGCGCAACGCAATCGGCGGAACCGATCTCGGAAAGCTGCGCGCGGCGGTGGAGCAGGAATTCCTGAATCTGGATGAGCGCGAGCAAAGTGTCCGTTCGGTCCTGGCAAAGCTGGAAAGCGGTTTCATCCGCCGCCTGGTGGAGTTTCGTCGTGAGTGACGAGCCGGAAAAAAAAGAGATGAAAGGCGAGACTGCGTTCAGCCGGCAGGTTGGCGCACAGGAGGCACGCAAGCTCCAGGCGCAGCGCAAAGTCACGCAGACCATCTGGTTCGGCTTCGGCATGTTCGGGCTGATCGGCTGGTCGGTGGCGGTTCCGACGCTGCTCGGCGCACTGCTCGGCATCTGGCTGGACAAGCACTATCCGGGCGTGCATGCCTGGACGCTGAACCTGCTGATCATCGGCCTGATCGTTGGTTGTTTGAACGCGTGGCACTGGGTTGCGAAGGAAGATCGCGCCATGCACGCAGAACAGGAGAAAAAAAATGAGTGAAACAATTTTGCTGGTGCTGTGCATGGTTGCAGGCGCCTTGCTCGGGGCGATATTTTTCGGCGGCCTGTGGTGGACGGTGCAGAGGGGCGCAGCATCCAGCAACCCGGCGCTTATGTTTCTGGCCAGCATGCTGCTGCGGGCGGGAATAGTCGTGGCCGGGTTCTATTTTATTTCGCAAGGACGGTGGCAGAGGCTGCTGGCATGCCTGCTGGGCTTTATCCTGATACGCGCCATCGTGACGCGCATCAGCCGCACGCCTGCCAGTAAGCCAGCCCTGCTAAACGATGAGGCCAGCCATGCGCCTTAGCTCCGATGAACTGGTGTTATGGCAATACGGCATTGTCCATCTCAACGTCACCATCGTGACAACGTGGGCGCTGATGCTGATGCTGGTTATCGGGGCCAGGCTCATCACCCGCAAGCTTGTCACCGGCGCTCCCATTTCACGCTGGCAATGCACCCTCGAAGTGGTTGTCCTCACCCTGAAGAAGCAAATTGAAGAAGTCGGCCTGCGCCAGCCGGAGAAATATCTCGGCTTTTTGGGCACGCTGTTTCTGTTTGTCGCGTCTGCAAACCTGTGCACGATATTCCCCGGCTACGAGCCGCCGACAGGCTCGCTCTCGACCACTGCGGCGCTGGCGATTTGCGTATTTGTGGCGGTTCCGTTCTATGCCATCAGGGAGCACGGGCTGCGTGGCTACCTCAAGAACTATTTGCAGCCGACATTTCTCATGCTGCCGTTCAATATCATCAGCGAACTCTCGCGCACGCTTGCATTGAGCATCCGCCTGTTCGGCAACATGATGAGCGGCGCGATGATACTTGGTATTCTGCTGACCATTACGCCGTTCATTTTCCCCATCGTCATGAGCGCGCTCGGCCTGCTCACCGGCATGGTGCAAGCCTACATCTTCAGCATTCTGGCCACGGTTTACATTGCGGCCGCGATGCGCGACGATGGGGCTTGAAACAGATTACGATTCCCACGAACGAAAGGACACATTATGGACAACATGACTCTCATCGCAATCGCATCCATCGTCACCGCAGGCCTTACTACAGGGCTCGGCGTTCTGGGCCCGGCGCTGGGCGAAGGCCGTGCAGTCTCGACAGCCTTGAGTTCGCTGGCGCAGCAACCTGACGCCGCCGCCACCATCACGCGCACGCTGTTCGTGGGGCTGGCGATGATCGAGTCCACAGCCATCTACTGTTTTGTGGTGTCGATGATACTGATCTTTGCCAACCCGTTCTGGAATCACGCCATCGCGGGCGTTGCAGGGCACTAAACCATGCTGATTGACTGGTTCACCGTCATTGCGCAAGCAGCCAACTTCCTCATCCTGGTGTGGTTGCTGAAGCGCTTTCTTTACCAGCCCATACTCAACGCCATCGACGCGCGCGAGAAGCGGATCGCTGCCGAGCTGGCGAATGCCGGTACGAAGCAGGCCGAAGCGCAAAATGAGCGCGAGACATTTCAGCACAAGAACAAGGAGCTCGATCAGCAGCGTGCGCTGCTGTTAAGCCAGGCTGCAGAGGAGGCACAATCCGAACGCCAGTATCTGCTCGACCAGGCGCGCAAGGAAGCAGCAGCGCTGGATGCCAAATTGCAGGAATCGTTGCGGAACGAGCAGCTCAGCCTAACCCGCGAAATCACTTCACGCACCCAACAGGAAGTCTTTGCCATCGCGCGCAAGGCGCTGGCTGATCTTGCCGGCATCAGTCTGGAAGAGCGCATGGCTGAAGTATTCCTGCGCCGCCTGCGCGACTTTAACAGCGATGAGAAAGCGCAGTTAACCTCCTCCCTCATGTTGCAAGAGGATACGATCGTCGTGCGTAGCGCCTTCGATCTGCCACAAGCCCAACAAGATTTGCTTGAAATTTCACTCAGGGAACTTCTCGCCGCCGATGCTCAGGTCCGCTTCGAGACCGCGCCCAATCTGGTCAGCGGAATTGAACTTGTCATCGGCGGGCATAAGGTGGCATGGAGCATCGCCGACTATCTCGCATCGCTGGAAAGAAACACCGGTGAGCTGCTGAATAATAAGCGCAAGCCGCAGCCCTGATAAAATCAATCCACACTCTCCGTTATGAACACACGATCCGGCAGCCTGCATAACGCCATCGACCATGCCTTCGAAGAAATGGGCAGTGCGCGGACAGCCTTTGCCCCGAAACTGGCACCGCGTGAGATCGGCACTGTCATGACGGTCTCGACCGGCATCGCCAAGGTATCCGGGCTTCCCGGCGCAGGCTTTGAGGAAGTGCTGAAATTCCAGAATGGCTCCTACGGCATCGCCTTCAATGTCGATGAAGACGAACTCGGTGTCGTGCTTCTCGGCGACCACGGGCAGCTGCATGCTGGGGATGAGGTCGAGCGCAGAGGGCATGTGATGGATGTGCCGGTGTGTGACGGATTGATCGGACGCGTAATCAATCCGATGGGCCGCCCACTAGATGGCGGAGAAGCCATCGACATGAGCCGCCGCCTGCCCATCGAGCGTGCCGCGCCGCACATCATGGATCGTGCGCCGGTGAACGCCCCATTGCAAACCGGCATCAAGGTCATCGATGCGCTGATTCCTGTCGGACGCGGACAGCGCGAGTTGATAATGGGTGACCGGCAGACCGGCAAGACTGCCATTGCCATCGACACCATCTTGAACCAGTGCGGCAAGGATGTGCTGTGCGTGTATTGTGCCATCGGCCAGCGCGCCTCTTCTGTCGCCCGGGTAGTTGCCGATCTGCGCGAAAAGGGCGCACTTGAATACACCATCGTGGTGGTGACTGAAGGCAATGATCCTCCCGGTTTGAAGTACATCGCACCCTATGCTGCCACCAGCATCGCGGAATACTTCATGGAGCAGGGCCGCGATGTGCTCATCGTGTATGACGACCTCACCCATCATGCGCGCGCCTACCGCGAGCTTTCCCTGCTGCTGCGCCGCCCGCCGGGGCGCGAAGCTTTTCCAGGTGATATTTTTTACATCCACTCGCGCCTGCTTGAGCGTGCCACTCATCTGTGCGAGGAACTGGGTGGAGGCTCTCTCACCGCGCTGCCCATCATCGAAACACAGGAGCAAAATATCGCCGCCTACATTCCGACCAATCTCATTTCCATTACCGATGGCCAGATTTATCTTTCGCCATCGTTGTTCGAATTGGGCGTGCTGCCCGCCGTTGATGTCGGCAAATCCGTTTCACGCGTCGGCGGAAAGGCGCAGCTTGCGGCCTACCTGGCCGTGTCTGGCGACCTCAAACTGGCCTATGCGCAGTTCGAGGAGCTGGAAGCCTTCGCCAGGTTCGGCGCCCGTCTTGAAGAACACACCCGCAATACCATCAAACACGGTAGGCGCATCCGCGCCTGTCTCAAGCAGGCGGAGCTGGAACCGGTGCCGGTGGTGGAACAAATCGCGGTGCTGCTGGCATTGACAGCGGGTCTTTTCGATAACGTTCCGCTCCCCCGGATGCAGGAAGCCGAGTACGCACTGCGCAAGGCGGCGACTGAACTCCCTGAGCGGCTTAAGCAGCGCCTTGCTTCATCCGACAAATTGAGCGACCCGGACCGGGAGACGATACTGCAACTCGCCCGCCAAGCGCTTGCGCCATTGCAGCAGACTCCATGAGTGACACCCAGGAAAGCCTGCGCCGCAAAATCAGGGGAGCCACAGAAATCGAATCCGTGGTGCGCACGATGAAGGTTATGGCTGCATCGAGCATAGGCCAATATGAAAGATCAGTGGGTTCGCTGGCGGATTATTACCGCGCCGTGGAATTAGGTCTCGCGGCATGCATCCGCGACACAGGGGTGCAAGGCTTTGCAGGGGGCGCAGGCCGAAACGATACGGGCGCAATCGGTGCGGTGGTGTTTGGATCGGATCAGGGGCTGGTCGGCCAGTTCAACGATGTGCTGGCGGATTTTGTCGTGAAAACACTGCAGGCGCAGCCCGGCAAAAAGAATGTCTGGGCCGTAGGCGAGCGCATTCATTTGCGCCTGACGGATGCCGGATTATCGCCGCTCGGACTGTTTGCCGTACCGAATTCTGTCAGCGCCATCACACCGCTGGTCGGGCAGATACTCATCGAGAGCGAAGCGCATCGCGAGCGGGGCGAAATTGCGCAGATATTTCTGTTCCATAATCGGCCCGTTGCCGGGGTAATTTATGCTCCGGTCAGCCAGCGGCTGCTGCCGCTGGATAAACAATGGTGCAGCAATCTGGCCAGTCTGCCCTGGCCGAGCGTGAATCTGCCAGAGGTCATCGGCGGCAATGAAGCGATGCTGTTCACGCTGGTGCGTGAATATCTCTTTGTCTCGCTGTTCCGCGCATGTGCCGAGTCGCTGGCAAGCGAAAACGCCAGCCGTCTGGCCGCCATGCAACGAGCAGAAATAAATATCAACGAACTGCTGGAGGACTTGCAGCACACTTTTCATCGCCTGCGGCAGAGTTCCATTGATGCAGAGTTGTTCGACGTCATCTCTGGTTTTGAGGCATTATCCTTAGAGCTTGTCCGTAAATAAACAATTACCATGCGGGTGGGTTAAGGAGCGATTTTTGCTCCGAATCCACCGGATTCCGGCGGATTCGCTTCGCTTATTGTTCCGGCAAGCTGTGCATGCGCAGATATTGATTATTGCTGGATGGCCGTACCTCGAAACTCGCCACAAGCGGCTCGTTTGGCCGCAAGCTCGAAACTCGCCGCAAGCGGCTCGTTTGGCCGCAAGCTCGAAACTCGCCACAAGCGGCTCGTTTGGCCGCAAGCTCGAAACTCGCCGCAAGCGGCTCGTTTTCCGGGTCAGGCCCGGAATGACGAATCAGCCCTGCTGCTCAGTACTGGCAGCGCTCTTCGCGATGCCAGACAACAACCTCTCCGGTGCCAACCTCCGCCCCGCCAAATCCGCCACGCCGATGAATTTCCCGTCACCATACAGGCGGACTTTGCCATCCGGCAATCCGGCATCAATGGCAAGCCTCTGCCCCTGCGCGATGCGGGTCACCTGCACTGCATCCAGTTCGAGCATAGGCATGTCCTGCAACAGGCAATCCAGCGGCAGCAGACATGCCTCCCGCTGCGGCAGCGTCATCGTTTCAAGCTGCTCCCATGTACAGGCATGCTCCAGGCGGAATTGGGCAATCGCGGTGCGGCGCAAGCCGCGCAAATGCGCGCCGCATCCCAAGGCCAGTCCGATGTCTTCGGCCAGCGTGCGGATGTAAGTGCCTTTGCTGCAACGCACCGTGATTTCCATTTCGTCGCCCGCGAAGCGCTCCAGCACCAGCTCGTGTATGGTCACGCTGCGGCTTGGGCGCTCTATGGTTTCGCCCTTGCGGATGTATTCGTACAGCGGTTTGCCCTGGTGTTTGAGGGCACTGTGCATGGGAGGGAGCTGCTGGATTTCACCGGTGAAGTTGCGCAACACGGCGCTCACCTGTTGCTCATCCGGCAATGCGGCGCCCGTTTCGGTTATTTCGCCTTCGGCATCGCCGGTGGTGCTGGTCTGGCCGAGCTTGACCAGCGCGCGGTAGGTCTTGTCGGCGTCCAGCAGTCCCGTGGAAAACTTGGTGGCTTCGCCGAAGCAGATGGGTAGCAGCCCGGTTGCCAGCGGATCAAGCGTGCCGGTATGCCCCGCCTTCTCGGCCTGAAACAGGCGGCGCACTTTCTGCAGGGCGGTGTTGGAACTGAGCGTGAGCGGTTTATCGAACAGCAGGACACCGTCTAGTGGACGTTTGCTACGGGTCATGATCTTAATATAAGGAGAAGGGGGAAGGGAACGCACCTTCGGTGCTCAAGGGGTAAGGGTAAAGCCCCCATGCTGAAAAGAAGTACGGGGATTTTACCCTTCTCCCTTTCCCCTTCTCCCTTCCCAGTTTTTATCACTGGCGACCGCCTGATCGATGAGCTGCGACAGGTGTGCGCCGCGTTCGACCGAGGCGTCATAAACGAAATGCAGCTGCGGGGTGATACGCAGTTTCATGACGTGGGCAAGCTGGCTGCGCAGGAAGCCGCTGGCGCGCTCCAGGCCTTGCTGTACGTCCTTGCTCGCGCCTTCCAGCGTGGTGTAGAACACTTTGGCGTGCGAATAATCGCGCACCACTTCGACGCCGGTCAGAGTGATCATGTGTACGCGCGGATCCTTCACTTCCAGGCGCACCAGTTCGGCCAGCTCGCGCCGTATCTGCTCGGCTACCCGGTCGGTCCTGGCGTAGTCTTTCGCCATTACAGCGCGCGCGCCACCTCGACGATTTCGAATGCCTCGAGCTGGTCGCCCACCTGGAGGTCATTAAAACCGCGCAACGACAGGCCGCACTCGAAATTCGCCCGCACTTCCTTGACGTCGTCCTTGAAGCGTTTCAGCGAATCGAGTTCGCCGGTATGGATGACCACGTTGTTGCGCAGTACACGCACTTGCGCATTGCGTTTGATCATGCCCTCGGTCACATAGCAACCGACCACGGTGCCCACCCTGGAGATGTGGAACACCTGGCGGATTTCCACCATGCCGAGGATGCTTTCCCTTTTCTCCGGCGCCAGCATGCCGGACAGGGCGGCTTTGATTTCGTCCACCATCTCGTAGATGATGTTGTAGTAACGCACATCCACACCCGATGCTTCCGCCAGCTTGCGCGCAGTGGCATCGGCGCGCGTGTTGAAGCCGATCACCACGGCCTTGGAAGCCAGCGCGAGGTTGATGTCGGATTCGCTGATCGCGCCTACCGCGCTGTGGATGATATTGACTTTCACCTCGCCGGTGGACAGCTTCTGCAGGGAGTTCGCGATGGCCTCGCAGGAACCCTGCACGTCGGCCTTGACGATCAGCGCCAGGGTGCGCACTTCGCCTTCCGCCATCTGCTCCAGCATGTTTTCCAGCTTGGCCGCCTGCTGCTTGGCCAGCTTCACGTCGCGGAACTTGCCCTGGCGGAACAATGCGATCTCGCGCGCCTTCTTTTCATCCGCCAGCACCATCATATCTTCACCCGCGATCGGCACCTCGGACAGTCCCTGGATTTCCACCGGGATCGAAGGCCCGGCTTCATGCACTGCCTTGCCGTTTTCGTCCAGCATGGCGCGCACGCGGCCGAATACCGCACCGACCAGCACCGTGTCGCCGCGCCTCAGGGTTCCAGACTGCACCAGCACGGTCGCCACCGGGCCCTTGCCCTTGTCCAGACGGGCTTCAATCACGATGCCCCTGGCCATGCTTGTCTTGGCTGCCGTAAGTTGCAGCACTTCAGCCTGCAACAACACGCTTTCCAGCAGGGTATCAATACCCTGCCCGCTCTTGGCGGAGACTTCGACAAACATGGTGTCGCCGCCCCAGTCTTCCGGTACCACGCCTTCCGCAACCAGTTCCTGTTTTACGCGCTCGGAGTTGGCGTCGGGCTTGTCAATCTTGGTCACGGCCACCACGATAGGCACGTTGCCGGCCTTGGCATGATGAATCGCCTCCTTGGTCTGCGGCATCACGCCGTCGTCGGCAGCCACCACCAGAATCACGATATCCGTCACCTTTGCGCCGCGTGCGCGCATCGCGGTGAACGCCTCATGGCCCGGGGTATCGAGGAAAGTAATCATGCCGCGCGGCGTATCCACATGGTAGGCGCCGATATGCTGCGTGATGCCGCCCGCCTCGCCGCTGGCCACGCGGGTGCGGCGGATATAGTCCAGCAACGAGGTCTTGCCGTGATCGACGTGGCCCATCACGGTGACCACCGGAGCGCGCGGTTCCAGGGGAGCATTTTTTTGCTCTTCCGATTCCGCAAGGTAAGCACCGGGATCGTCCACCTTGGCCGGCTTGGCGATGTGGCCCAATTCCTCCACCACGATCATGGCAGTTTCCTGATCCAGCATCTGGTTAATGGTCACCATGGTGCCCAGATTCATCAGTGCCTTGATGATCTCGATCGCCTTGATCGACATCTTCTGCGCCAGTTCGGCGACACTGATCGTCTCAGGCACCATTACTTCATGCACGACCGGCTCGGTCGGCAGCGAGAAAGCGTGCTGTGCGGTTTCCTCTTGCCTGGCATGTTTGTCATGATGCCGCGGGCCGCGTACATGACCCGCTGTCCATCCGCTGCCAGGACGCGTATCGGTGCGGGTTGGCGGGCGTTTCTTGTGGCCTGCCTCATTCCACGGGCTACTCTTGTCCGGAGCCGCTTTCACGCCCTTCTTGGCGCCAGGCTTGGGAATCTTGTCCCCCGGTTTGGGCGAAGGTTTGTGCAGCGTACCTTCGGCCAAACTGACCTTGGCGGCGGGCGTTGCTTCCACAGCAGGAACTTCCGGCTTGGCCTCTGCGGCAGCGGCTGGTTGCTCCACTACGGGCTCGGCAACAGGAGCCACCTTGCGTTTGCTGCTCCGCGCCTTCTTGGCCTGAACTTCAGCGGCCTGGCGTGCGGCCAGTTCAGCCTGGCTGCGCGCTTCCTCCTCGCGCTGGGCAAGCTCCTGTTCGTTCACCACCTTGGCTGCGGATTTCTTCGCGGCAGCTTTCACCGGCTGCACCTCTTCATGTGCAACGGCAGCGGGCTGCTCCACCGGCGCTGCTATGGCTGGCGCAACTACGCGCTTCTTGCGTACTTCGACCTGAATGGTGCGTGCCCTGCCGGCACTGTCGGATTTCTTGATCTCCGTAGTTTCGCGGCGGGTCAATGTGATTTTGCTTTTGGCGCTGCCGCTGCCGTGCGCATTGCGCAGGTGCTCCAGCAATTGCGCCTTGTCCTGTTCCGATATGGGGTCTGCCTCCTGCCGTTTGGCGACCCCGGCCGCATGCAGTTGCTCAAGCAACAGCCCAACCGGCAAACCGAGTTCGCCAGCAAACTGCGCCACATTCATTTTTCCCATCACTACCCCTTAACTGCAAATTTCGACACTTACACAACCCACAACCTCTCCCCTGATAAAACTGCCAGCCACTCGTCCGGGCGATCAAAAAATGATAGCCAAGTGCCGGTTATGACCAGGGGAGGCCGGGAGGGGTTTTAGGCAAACCAGGGCGCGCGCGCCGTCATAATCAACTGGTTGGCACGTTCGCTATCCATGGCCGTCAACTCGACCAGTTCATCCACGTCCAGGTCGGCGAGCTGATCCTGCGTACCGATTCCCTTGGCCGCCAGAATATGCGCAAGCTCCTCGTCCATGCCTTCAATCTTGAGCAAATCCTCAATGCTGTGTTCCACCTGCTCTTCATTTGCGATCGCGGCGGTCAACAGCGCATTGCGTGCACGGCTGCGCAGCTCGTTCACTGTCGCCTCGTCAAACGATTCGATTTCCAGCATCTCTTCCAGCGGCACATAGGCCACTTCTTCCAGCGTATTGAAACCTTCCCGCACCAGGATGTCCGCCACCTCTTCGTCCACATCAAGCTTGGCGATAAACATGTCGCGCACTATGGAAAATTCCTGCTCGTTCTTCTGGCTGGACTCCGCCACCGTCATGATGTTGAGCTCCCATCCGGTCAGCTCGGCGGCCAGGCGCACATTCTGGCCGTTGCGGCCAATGGCCTGCGCCAGGTTTTCTTCCTCGACCACCACATCCATGCTGTGCTTTTCCTCATCCACCATGATGCTGTTCACATCAGCCGGAGCCAGCGCGTTGATGACGGACGTGGCTGGATCTTCCGACCACAGCACGATATCGATGCGCTCGCCTGCCAGCTCGTTGGTGACGGCCTGCACGCGCGAGCCGCGCATGCCGACGCAAGTGCCGATCGGGTCGATGCGCTTGTCGTGGGAGCGCACCGTAATCTTGGCGCGCGCTCCTGGATCGCGTGCCGCGCTGACAATCTCGAGCAGGCCTTCCTCGATTTCCGGCACCTCCAGCTCAAACAGCTTGACCAGAAACCCGGGCGTGATGCGCGACAGGATGATTTGCGGCCCGCGCACGGAGCGGTCCACGCGCAGCAGATGCGCGCGCACGCGATCGCCGACACGCATATTTTCCTTGGGGATCATCTGGTCGCGCGGCAACAGCGCCTCGATCTTGCCGGATTCGATGATGGCGTTACCGCGCTCGATGCGTTTCACCGTACCGGAAATCAGGAACTCCTTGCGCTCCATGAAATCATCCAGGATTTGTTCGCGCTCGGCATCGCGGATTTTCTGGAAAATAACCTGCTTGGCGGCCTGCGCGCCGATACGCCCAAAATCGATGGACTCCAACGGCTCTTCAACAAATCCGCCCAGCTGGATTTGCGGGTTGTGCTTCTGCGCTTCGCCCAGCTTGATATGCAGTTCAGGCGTTTCAAATGTCTCATCGTCCATCACCTCCCAGCGGCGAAACGATTCATACTCGCCCGTTTCGCGGTTTATGCTGACGCGCACATCGGCTTCCTCGTTGAAACGCTTCTTGGTGGCGGACTCCAGGGCAGACTCCAGTGCGCCAAACACAATTTCCTTATCCACGTTTTTTTCGCGCGCCAAGGCATCCACTAACAACAGAACTTCACGGTTCATCACTGTCTCCAACGAAGCAAGCCGTTTGCCCCGGATAAATCCCCGGGAGCAAACCGTCCACAAAACTCAAAATGTCGGCACCAACCGTGCCTTGTCCAGATTGGACAGCTCAATCAGCACCTGATTGCCATCCACCTCCAACTGCAATACGCCATCCTGAACTTCCCCCAGAATGCCGGTAAAATTTTTGCGCCCCGCCAGCGGCATACGCAATTTAAGTTGCACCTTCTCGCCACGGAAGCGCACGAAATCCGCCTCCTTCTTGAGCGGCCTGTCCAGCCCCGGGGACGAGACCTCGAGACGGTCGTAATCCACCCCCTCCACCGCAAACAAGCGCGTCAGGTGATGGCTGACCCGTTCACAATCGTCCAGCGTAACCCCACCGGGTTTATCCATGAGCAGACGCATCAGGCCCCTGCCGGACACCTCCAGGTCAACCAACTCGTATCCCAAGCCGGTCACTGTTGTTTCCACAAGCCTTGTCACGTCCATAATTCGCGCCCACAAATAAAAAACGGGCCGAGGCCCATCCGAAAAACTGCGCGGATTATAACAAAAATAATCGGTTAATGGAAAATACTATGCCGCATTTTTGATTTTAATTCGAAGGTGATACCGGGGTGGCGGACGAACGCAGAAGAAAGCGAAAGCTTCAGCGCATAAGATATCTCACGTAATCCCGGAAGTATCCATAAAATTGCATATCCTGTTCGCCCATGCAAATTTCACCCGTGCAAACAAACGGAACAATAATGTTTACCACTTGCTCAGGCTTGCAGTATAGCGAGGATTTTGCGGATTTCGCGGCGTAGTTCGGATGGGTTGGCGGCCAGTGGCGGCCGTTGTGGCTGTGGCGTTTCTTCCTGTTGCGTGGCAAGATGATCCAGGCGGCTGCGCGCGCCGCTGATGGTGAAGCCTTCTTCGTACAGCAACTGGCGGATGCGGCGGATGAGCAGCACTTCATGATGCTGGTAGTAACGCCGGTTTCCGCGCCGTTTGACTGGTTTAAGCTGGGTAAATTCCTGCTCCCAGTAACGCAGCACATGCGCCTTTACTCCGCACAACTCGCTTACCTCACCGATGGTGAAATAGCGTTTGGCGGGGATTGCAGGCAATTCGGAATTATGACCCATGACCTGGCGGGCGTCGTTTGCTCGCTTAGTCAGATGGCCAGTAGTTTCATCATGACCAATGACTTTCCCGGTGTCTTTTGCCGGGTTAGTCAGATGGCCAGCAGCTCCATCAGTAGTTTCATCGGGCGTGTGGTTTTCCATGAGCGTGGTTGTTGCCGCGTCAGTGGCTTTACAACTACGGCCTACCCCTTGCGGGTGAATAGTTCTTTTCTACCGTGCTCTTGAGTTTCTGGCTGGGATGAAAAGTTACTACGCGCCGAGCGGTGATGGGAACTTCTTCGCCGGTCTTGGGGTTACGCCCTGGACGTTGCGGTTTGTCACGCAGTTGAAAATTGCCGAAGCCGGACAATTTAACGCTTTCACCACGCTCAAGCTGGACACGAACTTCCTCAAAAAATGCTTCCACCATATCCTTGGCTTCGCGCTTGTTCAGCCCAACCCTTTCAAACAGTAAATCCGCAAGTTCAGCTTTGGTTAATGTCATGATTACCCCTTAAATACGCAACCTGGCGCCCTGCTGTTGCAGGGCGGCGGTCAGACGCGCGATACTTTGGTCAATTTCTGCATCATTCAATGTTTTTTGAGTATCTTGCAATAACACGCGGAAGGCAAGGCTTTTTTCACCCTCCTCCACACCCTTCCCACGGTACTGATCAAACAGCGCAAGCTCGGTTACATAAGGGGCGTTTTCTTCACGCATGCTACTTAGTAAGGATAGCACAGTCACGTTCTCACCGACTACCACAGCAAGGTCGCGGCGTACCGGTGGAAACCTTGAAATCACAGTCGCGTGTGGCACATCTGCTCGCATCAAGGCGCTCAGGTCAATCTCGAACCATACTGCCGCCTGCGGAATATCATATTGCTGCATCCATTGCGGGTGCAGTTCACCGATCCAGCCCACTGCTTTTCCACGCATCATGATTTGTGCCGAGCGTCCGGGATGCGAGGCCGGATGCGTCGCTGCCACAAAACTTAAGTCAGCAGGCGCAAACAGCGCTTCCACATCGCCCTTCACATCGTAGAAATCCACGTTGCGCATAGCCGCGCCCCACTGTTCGGCGGCTGCGCTGCCGTAGCACAGTCCGGCCAGCCGCTCCTGCTGCGCGCTACTGCCGAAACACGCGCCGATCTCGAACACGCGCACGCGCGGCTGCTTGCGCGCGAGGTTGGTACGCAAGGTCGCCAGCAAGCCGCCCAGCAGGCTGCTGCGCATCACGCTCATCTGGCTGGCAATCGGATTCTGCAATTTCACCGGCTGTATATTGCCGCACAGGTCGCGCTCCGCCTCGGCTTCCACGAAGGCATAATTGATTGCTTCCTGATAATCGCGTTGCACCATTACCTGGCGCACAGCGGCAATCGGACGCTGTATCTCGGTGCGCGGCAGCATGGTCATGCTGGCCATCGGCGGCAGCGGCTGGATGTTTTCATAACCATGCACACGCGCCACTTCTTCGATCAGGTCTTCTTCGATGGCGATGTCAAAACGATAGGACGGCGGGGTGACGCTGAATGTATCGCCCGTGCGCTGGAAGCCCATGTTGAGGCGCGCAAGAATCCCGCCAATCTCATCGGCATCCAGCGTCAAGCCGAGTACGCGCTGCACGCGCGCCAGACGCAGCTTCACCGGCAGACGCTCAGGCAACTGACCGAGCACCTCGGTCACTGCACCGGCCTGTCCGCCGCAGATGTCAAGAATGAGTTGTGTGGCGCGATCCAGCGCAATTTGCGTGGCAGCGAAATCCACGCCGCGCTCGAAGCGATAGGATGAATCGGAACCGAAGCCGAGACGGCGCGATTTGCCGACGATCACGCCCGGCGCAAAGAAAGCGCTCTCCAGAAAAATGTCGGCAGTGGCATCATCCACCGCACTGGCGGCACCGCCCATCACGCCCGCCAGCGCAACCGCAGAGTTAGCATCGGCGATCACCAGCATGTCGGATTCGAGCGCGATTGTTTGCTCATTGAGCAGCTTGATCTTTTCATCCGCACGCGCAAAACGCACGGTGATGCCGCCGTTCAGCTTGGCGAGATCGAATGCATGCAACGGCTGGCCAAGTTCCAGCAACACGTAGTTGGTCACGTCGACGATGGCGCTGATGCTGCGCAGGCCGCTGCGTTCCAGGCGCCGCACCATCCAGTCCGGTGTGGCGGCGCGTGCATTCACGCCTGTTATCACGCGTCCGCTATAGCGCGGGCAAGCCTCTGCGGCCTCGACCTTGACGGGTACGCTACGCGCACTGTCTTGTTTGAAAGAGGCTGCGGGAACGGCTTGCAGCCCGGCGTTGGTCAGCGCCGCCACTTCGCGTGCGATGCCGTACAGCGACAGGCAATCGCAGCGGTTAGGCGTGAGTTTGAGCGTGATCGACGCATCGTTCAGGCTCAGGTAGTCGCGAATATCCTGCCCGACAGGCGCATCAGTTGGCAACTCCAGCAGGCCAGAACTTTCTTCGGCGAGGCCCAGCTCCTTGTCCGAACACATCATGCCGAACGACGCGATGCCGCGTACCTTGGCCTGCTTGATTTCGATGCCCGGCAGCTTGGCACCGACCAGCGCACACGGCGCTTTCATACCGACCGTCACATTCTGCGCACCGCACACGATATCCAGCGGCACACCCTGCCCCACATCCACCTTGAGCAGATTCAGCCGGTCCGCATCGGGATGTTTTTCCCTGCTCAACACCTGCGCCACCACGACCTTGTCGAATACAGGTGCGACTGGCGCCAGCTCTTCTACCTCCAGCCCTGCCATGGTCAGCAGATGCGCAAGTTCCTCGCTGGGGAGCGAGGTATCAACCAATGAACGCAACCACGATTCAGAGAATTTCATTATGAAAACTGCTTAAGGAATTGAAGATCATTTTCAAAGAACAGCCTGAGGTCGTTCACGCCATAGCGCAGCATGGCCAGGCGCTCCACGCCAAGGCCGAAGGCGAAACCCAGATACTTTTCGCTGTCGATGTTGACGTGTTTCAGCACGTTCGGATGCACCATGCCGCAGCCGCCGATTTCCAGCCAACGGTCGCCCCAACCCATATCTATCTCTGCCGACGGTTCGGTGAACGGAAAGAACGAGGGACGGAAACGCACTTGCAGATTCTCCGTCTCGAAGAAGCGTTTGAGAAAATCTGCGACCACGCCCTTGAGGTCGGCGAAACTCACGCGCTCGCCTATCCACAAGCCTTCGACCTGATGGAACATGGGCGAATGCGTGGCATCGGAATCGACGCGATAGACGCGTCCCGGCGCAATGATGCGGATGTCCGGCATGATATCCAGATTGTGGTGCTGTGCCACATGCGCCTCCATGTAACGAATCTGGATCGGCGAGGTATGGGTGCGCAACACCCGTCCGTCTTCCACATAGAACGTGTCGTGCATGGCACGCGCCGGGTGGTCTTGCGGGATATTCAGCGCGGTGAAATTGTAGAAATCGGTCTCGATCTCTGGGCCGGTAGCCACATCGAAACCGACCGAGTGGAACAGCGTCTCGATGCGCTCCAGCGTACGCGTGACCGGGTGCAGTCCGCCCACACCGAGACCGCGTCCGGGCAGGGTGACGTCCAGCGCTTCTGCCGCCAGCTTCTGCTGCAACGCTTGCTGCTGCAAAGCGTTACGTCGCGCTTGCAGCGCCGCTTCGATCTGCTGTTTGACCTGGTTGATGCGTGCGCCTGCCGCCGGACGTTCTTCTGCGGTAAGTTTGCCCAAGCCTTTCAGCAACTGGGTCAGACTACCATCCTTACCGAGATAGCGCGCCTTGACCTGCTCCAGTTCCGCCGCCTGTTCAATCGCGGCAAACTGTTTCAGCGCTTCATCGAGTATCTGTTCGAGTTCTTGCATTAATTCATCCACAAACAAAAAAGGAGGCTGACGCCTCCTTTTCGTTACAACCTGCCGATTACGCGCCGAGGCTGGCTTTGGCTTGTGCGACGATCTGCGCAAACGCAGCCTTGTCGAACACGGCCAGGTCGGCCAGCACCTTGCGGTCTATGTCAATCGCGGCTTTCTTCAGGCCGTTCATGAATACGCTGTATGCCAGACCTTGTTCACGCGCGGCTGCATTAATACGTGCAATCCACAGGGTACGGAACTGGCGCTTGCGTTGACGGCGGTCACGGTAGGCATATTGCCCGGCCTTCATCACCGCTTCTTTGGCGATACGGTAGACGTTCTTGCGGCGGCCGCGGTAACCCTTGGCCTGGTCTAAAACTTTTTTGTGGCGCGCACGCGCCGTTACACCACGTTTAACTCTTGGCATTTTCTACTCCTTACGCGTAGGGCAACATGGCGCGTATGGACGCCTTGTTGGTTGCATGAACTTCGGTGGTACCACGCAACTGACGCTTGTTCTTGGTGGTCTTCTTGGTGAGGATGTGGCGCTTGAACGCCTGCGAGCGCTTGACGCTGCCGCCGGCACGCACCTTGAAGCGCTTGGCAGCGCCGCTCTTGGTTTTCATTTTAGGCATGACTACTCCTTTATTTGATGACGCCGGGAGGTTCCTGACAGGAACACTTGAAAACCCGGAACCACTTGTATGGGACTGATTACAAAACCACTGCCCCGGTCAGTCCCTTAACCGACACAGCATTAACCTTCAAACCCTGCTGTAGGGTGGGCACGCCTTGTGCCCACGCGTGGGCAGATAAACCCTCTGCCCACCCTGCATGTTATTTTCTCTTCGGCGCCAGCACCATCACCATCTGCCGCCCTTCCATCTTGGGGAACTGCTCCACAACGCCATGCTCATCGAGATCAACCTTGACCCGTTCCATCAAACGCATACCGATACCCTGATGCGCGATTTCGCGGCCACGAAAGCGCAGCGTAATTTTGGTCTTGTCACCATCCGCAAGGAATTTGATCAGGTTGCGCAACTTGATGTTGTAATCACCGTCATCCGTGCTGGGCCGGAACTTCACTTCCTTGATATGGATCTGCTTTTGCTTGAGCTTGGCCTCGTGCTGCTTCTTGCTCTCCGCATACTTGAACTTGCCGATATCCATGATGCGGCACACCGGCGGTTCCGCCATGGGTGCAATTTCCACCAGGTCCAAGTCGGCCTCTTCGGCCAAACGTAGCGCTTCTGCGACTGCCACAATACCGAGTGGCTCCCCTTCTACTCCAACCAGCCGCACCTGAGGTGCAGTTATCTGCTCGTTGAGGCGTTGTGCTTTTTCCTGAGCTATTGTAGTTTCTCCATCAAAAAATTAAAGGACACCTCTGTAAACCCAAACTCCGTTGCGATACGGCGTTACTCGATAAATTTTACTGCTTACATATAACACATATGCTGCGCATTAAAATTTCTCTCGCGCCTTGTCTCGCTTAGGATTTTGAATTTACAGAGACATCCTAAATCGCGCTACCCGCTTGCAGTTCAGTTCGAAGGCGCTGCAACAGCGCCTCCACCGACATCTGCCCAAGGTCTTCACCTTTACGGGTTCGCACTGCAACCAAGCCCGCAGCCATTTCCTTGTCGCCCACAATCAGCTGATAAGGCAATTTCTGCAAGCTATGTTCGCGTATTTTATAGGTAATCTTCTCATTACGCAAATCCACATGCACACGGAATCCGGCAGCCCGCAAAGTTTCCGCGACTTGCGTCGCATAGGCATCCTGCGCCTGCGAGATATTCAGCACCACCATCTGCACCGGCGCCAGCCACAGCGGGAAAGAACCGGCGTGGTGCTCGATGAGGATGCCGATGAAACGCTCCAGCGAACCGAGTATGGCGCGATGCAGCATCACCGGCGCCTTGCGCGTATTGTCCTCATCCACATATTCCGCACCCAGACGCAGCGGCAGATTGAAGTCCAACTGGATGGTGCCGCATTGCCACACACGCCCCAGCGTATCCTTCAGTGAAAATTCTATTTTTGGGCCATAAAACGCCCCTTCGCCCGGCTGCAAGTCATATTCCAGCTTGTTCTGCTTGAGCGCGGCGGCCAGCGCCGCCTCCGCCTTGTCCCAAGTCTCATCGGAGCCGACGCGTTTTTCCGGGCGTGTGGACAGCTTCACCAGCACATCGTTGAAGCCGAAATCCGCATAAACCTTTTGCAGCATCACGATGAAATCCGCCACTTCGCTTTCGATCTGGCGTTCGGCGCAAAAGATATGCGCGTCATCCTGGATGAAGCCGCGTACGCGCATCAGGCCATGCAGCGAGCCGGACGGTTCGTTGCGGTGGCATGAACCGAACTCGGCCAGGCGCATCGGCAAGTCGCGATAGCTGTGCAAGCCGTGATTGAAAATCTGCACATGGCCGGGGCAGTTCATCGGCTTCACCGCATAATCACGCGCTTCCGAATGGGTGGTGAACATATTGTCGCGGTAGTTTTCCCAGTGCCCGGATTTCTCCCACAGCGTGCGATCCAGTATGGTCGGGGTGCGCACTTCCAGATAGCCATGCTCGCGGAATTTGGTGCGCATGTACTGCTCGACTTCCTGCCAGATAGCCCAGCCATTCGGATGCCAGAACACCATGCCGGGCGCGTCATCCTGCATGTGGAACAGATCGAGCTGCTTGGCCAGCTTGCGGTGGTCGCGTTTCTCCGCCTCTTCCAAACGGTGCAGGTAGGCGTCGAGGTCTTCTTTCTTTGCCCAGGCCGTGCCGTAGATGCGCTGCAACATGGCATTGCGCTGGTCGCCGCGCCAGTATGCACCGGCCACACTCATCAACTTGAATGCCTTGAGCTTGCCGGTGGACGGCACGTGCGGGCCGCGGCACAGATCGGTGAATTCGCCCTCGCTATACAGCGAAACATCCTGATCCGCAGGAATGGACTCGATGATCTCGGCCTTGTAGTGTTCGCCGATATGCCTGAAATAAGCCACCGCCTCATCGCGCGGCAAGACCCGGCGAGTGATGGGCAAATCGAGCTTGGCCAGTTCCGCCATGCGTTTTTCAAGCGCGGCCAGATCCTCCGGCGTGAAAGGGCGCGCATAGGAAAAATCATAGTAGAAACCGTTCTCGATCACCGGGCCGATGGTCACCTGCGCGTCGGGGAACAGCTCCTTGACTGCGTAAGCCAACAGGTGTGCGGTGGAATGGCGGATGAGTTCCAGCCCCTCCGCATCCTTGTCGGTAATGATGGCTAAAGCCGCATCGGTGGGAATCAGGTGCGAGGCGTCAACCAACTGCCCATCCACCTTGCCTGCCAGCGCGGCACGCGCCAAGCCTGCGCCAATGCTTTGCGCGACTTCGGCGACGGTAACGGGCTGCACAAAACTGCGTTGGGAGCCATCGGGTAAGGTAATAACTGGCATATCTGTTTATTCTTTTCTTCAGAAACTTGGGCGCTGCTTCAAATCCTCAAGCAGCCCTCACAAAAACAAAGTGCGGCAATGCCGCACTCCAATATGTTGGCAGGCACGAACATGCCCAATCCATTGCTGCAACAATTATCCCCTGTATCGCAAAACCGCGGCAGTATATTTTCCACTATTTATGGTCAAAAACAGCCATGATAACAACCTCTGGTTTTGCATTAACTGCCGGGTTGATGGATTGCGTAAATCTTTAATAAAATAAGGGTTAGGATACAATCCTAACCCTTAATAAACTGGTAGGTGCTGACGGGATCGAACCGCCGACATTCGCCTTGTAAGGGCGACGCTCTACCAGCTGAGCTAAGCACCCAAAAACAGATTAATTTACTGCGTCTTTCAGTCCTTTGCCAGCGCGAAACTTCGGAACCTTCGCAGCCTTGATTTTGATCGTTGCGCCTGTGCGCGGATTGCGGCCATTGCGCGCAGCGCGCTTGCCCACATAAAACGTTCCAAAACCAACCATAGTAACCAGATCACCTTTTTTCAAGGCTTTTTTGACGGTCTCAACAGTAGCATCCAATGCACGACCCGCAGCAGCCTTCGAAATATCGGCAGATTTCGCGATTGCATCAATCAATTCAGATTTGTTCATATAAGCGTCCCCTTTATATGTATTGGTTGAGTTTGAACAGGAAAACCCTGCAACGGCTTTATATCAAGGGTTTTGGGCTTGGTCAAGCGATTCAAAAAATTTATTTTAATTTTGTTGTTTTTCTCATCCATATTTTCACGAATCCACGAGCAACGCATCAATGCTTGATTAAGGCGGCAGCGTTATTTTCATCCGCAACCGCAATAGGATTGACCACTGGCGTAACTTCCGGCAACGGCTCAGGCTTATGCTCCAGCGCCATTTCCAGCACCTGATCAATCCACTTGACCGGATGTATCTCCAGCTTGTTCTTGACGTTATCCGGAATCTCCACCAGATCCTTGGTGTTCTCTTCCGGTATCAGGACGACCTTGATGCCACCGCGTTGCGCCGCCAGCAGCTTTTCCTTCAACCCGCCGATCGGCAACACTTCGCCGCGCAGCGTGATTTCGCCGGTCATCGCCACGTCTGCACGCACCGGAATACCGGTCAGCGCCGAGACCATCGCGGTGCATATACCGACACCCGCACTCGGCCCATCTTTCGGTGTGGCACCTTCCGGCAAGTGGATATGCAAATCATTTTTCTGGTAGAAATCCTCGGCAATACCCAGCGCGCGCGCGCGGCTGCGCACCACGCTGAGTGCAGCCTGGATCGACTCCTGCATCACCTCACCCAACTTGCCAGTGGTAGTAGTCTTGCCCTTGCCCGGCAATACCGCAGTTTCGATAGTCAGCAACTCGCCGCCGACTTCGGTCCACGCCAGGCCGGTTACTTGCCCGACCTGATTAAGCTTCTCCGCAATGCCGTAGCTGTAACGCCGCACACCGAGATACTTATCCAGGTTGCGCGCATTCACCGTTACCTTGCTGTCGCGCCCCTTGAGCAGTAGTGCCTTGACTACCTTGCGGCAGATTTTGGAAAGTTCGCGCTCCAGTCCGCGCACTCCTGCCTCACGCGTGTAATAACGCAGGATGTCGCGGATCGCACTCTCGGAAATGCTGATTTCTTCCGGCTTCAGGCCGTTATTCTTCAGCGCCTTGGGAATCAGGTAGCGCAATGCGATGTTGACCTTTTCATCCTCGGTGTAGCTCGAGACATGGATGATCTCCATACGATCCAGCAACGGCGCCGGGATGTTCATGGTGTTTGCGGTCGCCACGAACATCACATCGGACAAGTCATACTCGACCTCGACGTAATGATCGACAAAAGTGTGATTCTGTTCCGGATCGAGCACCTCAAGCAACGCAGAGGATGGATCGCCGCGGAAGTCCATGCCCATCTTGTCCACTTCATCGAGCAGAAACAACGGGTTCTTCACGCCCACCTTGGACATGTTCTGCAAAATCTTGCCCGGCATGGAGCCAATATAGGTGCGGCGATGCCCGCGAATTTCCGACTCGTCACGCACCCCGCCCAGCGACATGCGCATGAACTTGCGGTTGGTCGCGCGCGCGATGGACTGCCCGAGTGAGGTCTTGCCCACGCCGGGCGGCCCGACCAGGCACAGGATAGGCGCCTTCATCTTGTCCACGCGCTGCTGCACCGCGAGATACTCGACGATACGCTCCTTGACCTTTTCCAGTCCGTAGTGATCCGCTTCCAGTACTCCTTCGGCATTCTTCAGGTCGGTGCTGATCTTGGTCTTCTTTTTCCACGGCAGACCCACCAGCACATCAATGTAGTTGCGCACCACGGTCGCCTCGGCAGACATGGGTGACATCAGCTTCAGCTTCTTCAATTCGGATTCAGCCTTGGCACGTGCCTCCTTGGGCATGTGCGCAGCCTTGATTTTCTTTTCCAGCTCGTCAATATCCGCGCCTTCCTCGCCCTCGCCCAATTCCTTCTGGATCGCCTTCACCTGTTCGTTCAGGTAATACTCGCGCTGGCTCTTCTCCATCTGGCGCTTGACGCGGCCACGGATACGCTTTTCCACTTGCAGTATGTCGAGTTCCGCTTCCAGCAGGCCCAGCAAATGTTCAAGGCGCTTGCGCACATCGAAAATCTCCAGCACTTCCTGCTTCTGCTCCAGCTTGAGCGGCAGATGCGCGGCTATGGTATCCGCCAGCCGGCCGGCATCGTCGATCCCCGCCAGCGAGGTCAGGATTTCCGGCGGAATCTTCTTGTTGAGTTTGACATATTGATCGAACTGGTTGATCAGCGCGCGGCGCATCGCCTCGGCCTCATGCCCCAGATTGTCATCTGCCGGTACCGGCTCAATGTCGGCGACGAAATGCGTCTTCTCATCCATCACGCCCAGTATCCTGGTGCGCTGTGCACCCTCCACCAGCACCTTGACCGTGCCATCCGGCAACTTGAGCATTTGCAGTATATTGGCGATGCTGCCAATGTGGTAAACGTCATCCGTCGATGGCTCATCCTTGGCGGCAGATTTCTGCGCCACCAGCACAATACTCTTGCCCGCCTCCATGGCAGACTCCAGCGCCTTGATGGATTTCGCGCGCCCGACAAACAGCGGAATCACCATGTGCGGAAAAACCACCACATCACGCAAAGGCAGCAGGGGTAACAGGCCAAGCGCAGTTGTATTCGTATCGTGTTCAGTCATGGCATGTAGTCTTCATTTAATTAACGTACGGGTTAGATGGGGTCGCGGTAAAATAATTCAAGCCGCCACGCACTATCCTGTTTATAAAGAACTAAGCAGCCTTATGCGTATCCGCATACATTACGATGGGCTGTATTTCCCCATTCACGTTATTTTCGTCCAGCACCACCTTCTCCACGTTTTCAATGGATGGCAAGTCGAACATGATGTCGAGCAAGGCATGCTCCAGGATGGAGCGCAAACCGCGCGCTCCAGCCTTGCGCGCCAGCGCCTTCCTGGCGATAGCCTGCAATACCCCCTCACGGAACTCCAGTTCCACGCCTTCCATCCCGAATAATTTCTGATACTGTTTAGTCAGGGCATTCTTGGGTTCAGTCAGTATCTGTATCAGAGCCGCCTCATCCAGCTCTTCCAGTGTGGCGACCACCGGCAAGCGCCCTACAAACTCCGGAATCAGGCCAAACTTGATCAGGTCCTCCGGCTCCACTTCACGCAGCACTTCTCCCACGCCCTTTCTGTCATCGCGCTTGGCGAGATTCGCGCCAAAACCGATGCCCGCCTTTTCGGAACGATTGCGTATGACCTTCTCCAAGCCATCGAATGCGCCGCCGCAAATAAACAGGATATTGGTGGTATCCACCTGCAAAAACTCGGTATTCGGATGCTTGCGCCCCCCCTGCGGCGGCACCGACGCCTTGGTTCCCTCGATCAGTTTGAGTAAAGCCTGCTGCACGCCTTCGCCGGAAACGTCGCGGGTGATCGAAGGGTTATCCGACTTGCGCGAAATCTTGTCGATCTCATCAATATAGACGATGCCGCGCTGTGCACGCTCCACGTCGTATTCGCACGCTTGCAGCAGCTTCTGGATGATATTCTCTACATCCTCGCCGACATAGCCCGCTTCGGTCAGCGTGGTGGCGTCCGCCATGACAAACGGAACATTAAGCAATCGCGCCAAGGTCTGCGCCAGCAGAGTTTTGCCGGAGCCGGTCGGGCCGATCAGCAGAATATTGCTCTTGGATAATTCCACGCCATCCTTGGCAGTGCTCTTCAAGCGCTTGTAATGGTTGTATACGGCCACGGACAAAATCTTCTTGGCTTGTTCCTGGCCGATTACATATTCGTCAAGGTGCTTACAGATATCGTGCGGCACCGGCAGATCGTTCTTGTCCGTTTTGCCAAGCGCCCCGCCGCTGGGTGTTTCCTCGCGGATGATGTCGTTGCACAACTCGATGCACTCGTCGCACACAAACACGGAAGGACCCGCAATCAGCTTGCGCACTTCATGCTGGCTCTTGCCGCAAAACGAGCAGTACAGCAACTTGTCACCCTTGTTTTTATCCGACGACATATAGACCCTCGCTGTTATTTATCTGTTAGCAACGTAGACACTTCCCTGATGAAACTGCCAGCCATTCGAC
>JAQTOM010000008.1:29791-52380 GCA_028713345.1 Gallionellaceae bacterium
CTTGCCGCAAAACGAGCAGTACAGCAACTTGTCACCCTTGTTTTTATCCGACGACATATAGACCCTCGCTGTTATTTATCTGTTAGCAACGTAGACACTTCCCTGATGAAACTGCCAGCCATTCGACCAGGCTAGCAAACTACGCTAGCCAAATCGCTGGTTAGCTATGCATAGCCATTCGACTAGGCTAGCAAACTACGCTAGCCAAATCGCTGGTTATCGCTACGCGAGTTTCATGTTAGATACGCTTGTCCAGCATCTTGTCCGCCAAGCCGTATTCGACGGCATCGGTTGCATTGAGAAACTTGTCGCGCTCACTGTCACGGGCGATTTCTTCTACGCTGCGACCAGTGTGTTGCGCCATCAGTTCGTATAAACGCTCGCGCAGGCTCAAGATATATTTGGCGTGAATCTCTATATCCGTTGCCTGCCCCTGAAATCCGCCCAGCGGCTGGTGGATCATTACCGTTGAGTTGGGCAACACAAAACGCTTTCCCTTCGTGCCAGCCTGCAGCAGGAAGGCCCCCATGGATGCCGCCATACCGATGCACAGTGTGGATACATCCGGCTTGATGAATTGCATGGTGTCATAAATGGCCATGCCAGCCGAAATGGATCCCCCGGGCGAATTGATGTAGAGATGAATCTCCTTGTCCGGATTTTCCGACTCGAGGAACAATAGCTGCGCCACCACCAGGTTGGCCACATTATCGTTGATCTGCCCGACCAGGAATATCACGCGCTCCTTGAGCAAACGCGAATAGATGTCGTAAGCACGCTCCCCGCGCCCGCTGGTTTCGATCACCATCGGGATCATGCCTATATTTTGCGGCTCCCCGTTTTTTGGAGGCGTATCGTCAAGCGCCATCAACTCTCCCCCATCAACTCGGTGAAATCAACCGCCTTGTCGGCCACCTTGGCGACACCCATGACCCACGCCACTACATTTTCTTCCACCGCCATGTTTTTCACTTCCTGCAAGCGTGACGGATCGCTGTAATGCCACTTCACCACCTCTTCCGGATGTTCAAAATTTTGCGCATGGTTCAACACCATAGTCTTGACCTGTTCAGTCTTGGCGCTCAAATCATGTTGCTTGACCAACTCCGCCAAAATCAATCCCAGCTTAATGCGTTTTTGCGCGCGCTCGGTAAACAAATCAGGCGGCAGCGTCATGCCCTGCGGGATCTTTACACCACGCTCGCGCATATCATTCATGGATTGCTGTATCAGGTTCTGCACTTCCTGATCTACCAGAATCTTGGGAGCCTCCAGTTGGCCGATCCTGGACAACAGGTCCATAGCATTGTTCTTATTGAGCGCCTTGACTCTGCGCTCAGTCTCGCGCTCAAGGCTGCTGCGGATTTCAGCCTTCAATTTGCTTATATCGCCATCCTCGATGCCGAGTGACTTGATAAATTCAACGTCGAGCTCCGGCAGGCGTGGCGCCTCCACACTGTGCGCGGTAACGGTAAAAGTCACCTGTTTGCCCGCCACCTGCTTGCCGTGATAATCCTCCGGGAAAGTCATGTCGAAAGATTTTATCTCGCCCGCTTTCATGCCGATGATGGCATTCTCGAACTCCGGCAACATGTGCCCGGTACCCAGCACCACCGCGACATCCGTGGCATCGCCGCCTTCAAATGCCGCACCGTCCAGCTTACCGCTGAAATCTATACGCACCTGGTCTCCGTTTTGTGCTGCCCGGTCGGCAGGTTCAAACACTGCACGCCGCTTGCGCAACTTGTCGATAGTGCTGTCGATATCGGCATCACTCAGGGTAAAAACAGCACGCTCCAGGCTTTCCGCACTGATATCGCCCAGGACAACCTCGGGATAGACCTCGAAAGTTGCGCTGTATTCAATCTGCTCGGCAGACGGATCGGCAGTCTTGATCTCGAAATTGGGGTAGCCTGCCACATTCAGGCTGTTGGCCTGTGCCTCCTCGGCAAAAGAGCGCTGCAAAACCTCCCCCAGCGCCTCCTGGTGCACCTGTGCCCCATACTGCTGCTGCAAAATCTTGACCGGCACTTTTCCCGGCCTGAAGCCGTGCACCTTGGCAGTACGCCCCAAGCGCTTCATGCGCGCATCAATTTCACCACGGAGCTTCTGCTGCGGGATGAATGCATTAAGCCGGCGCTCCAACGTACCCAGGGTTTCTATACTCGACATACTGACTTTCCTTGAAATTTAAAATGGATTCTGATGTTGCCAAGCGGAGGTTCAGGCTCCTGCATCCTGGGGCGTTGAACAAAAACATCCGCCTCCTTGGCAACCGCATCAATTAACCGGGCGGATTTTAACATGGAGGAGGCAAACGCGGTGGCATGAAATACATACACGGGTTTCGCGTATCTTCAAATCAAACCGCGCGGCTTGTGCGGTGCCTTGCTGAAAAGAGGATCATACAGCCAATCGGGCAGATGCCTGAGCAAGAGTCCGGCCAATCCCATTTGCCACGGCACGACAGCGAATGGCTTGCCGCACGCGATGACCCGCGCGATACGCCGCGCCGCCTCGCCAGCGGGCAGGATGAAAGGCATCGGGTAGGGGTTGATGGCAGTCATCGGCGTTTCGATATAACCGGGGCAGATAGTTGCCACGCGCACACCGCTGCCGTGCAACTCAACCCGCAGGCTTTCCAGATAGGAAATCAACGCAGCCTTGGAAGCCGAGTAAGCGCCTGCCCCCGGCAGGCCGCGAAACCCCGCCACGCTGGCGATGCCAACCAGTGAACCGCGTCCGGATTCACGCATGGCCGACAGGAATGGCTGAAAAGTTTTCACCGCCCCCAGCACATTGATGTCCATCACCTGCTGGAAAGAATCCATGTCCTCGGCATATTCCGTGAGCGTGCCAACGCTGACACCCGCATTGGCAATCACGATGTCCGGCACGCCGGCACGTGCGATGAAATCCTGCGCCGCCGCCTGCAGGGCAACCGCATCGCGCACATCCAGCGCATAACAAAAAACCTGTTTGGGAAATTTTTCAGAGAGGGATTGCAGCAAACTGGCGCGGCGGGCAACCGCCCCGACCACCGCGCCCCGCTCAAGGTAGTGTTGCGCCAGCGCCAAGCCCAACCCACTGGACGCGCCTGTCACCACGACCCGCGGGCATGAATCAGGAGCCAGGTTGTTGGTTTTACTCAATCCCGAGCCCTATTGATCCGGCACGGATTAAACTAAACCACCGTTCGTGCTGAGCATGTCGAAGCACATGAATCCGTACACATTTCGACAGGCTCAATGCGAACGGATTCATGGATAAAGTATGCCGAACCTATAAAGTCCTGCCTTTATTTCTTGCCCGCCCGCTCCTTGCGCGCCTTGTCCACCAGGGCATTCAACACCTGTATGGTTTCCGCAGGGTGCAAACCGGTAATCAGGTATTTGCCATCCACGATCAGCGTCGGCGTACCGCGAATGCCATAGATCTGCCCCATCTGTTTGGCGCGTGTTACCTTGCTTTGCATGGAGAAGGAATTGTAGGCATCGCCAAATTTCTTGCGGTCCACGCCATGCTGGGCAATGAAATCGGTGATTTTCGCTTCATCGGTCAATTCCGCGTTGCTCACATTCCACGCGTTGTACAGCTCGTCATGCAACTGCTTCTGCTGTCCGAGTGCTTCCAGCGCATAGAAGGTGCGCGCCATCGGCTCCCAGGAAGTATTGAATATGGCGGGAACATAAGTCAGTTCAACATCCCTGGGCATTTTATTTTCCCATGAACTCATCATCGGGTGCAGCTTGAAGCAATGCGAACAGCCATAGAAGAAAAATTCCAGCACTTCAATTTTACCGCCGCTGCGCGCGGGCTGCGCCGGGGTAAGAATGGTGTAATCCTTGCCCAGTTCAGGCTCGGCGGATACCTGGGTGGCGCATAACAAGGCCAATATCATAAAAAGCCGCTTGATGAATTTCACGTGTTCCTCCTGAGTGTAGTTGTGGAGTTCCGAATTTACTGCGCCCGGATTGGAGTGGCATTCACCCCATTTTGTTTCAGCACTTCCAGTGTTTTATTCATTTCGTCCGCACCCTTGTACGGCCCCAGCCGCACGCGGTGCACCACTCCTTTGCCCGGAGCGGTTGCCGCTTGCACGCTGGCTTCCATGCCCAGCATGGCCAGCCTGGCTTTTAACTTGTCCGCATCGTCCGCACTGGAGAACGCGCCCGCTTGCAGGAAATAGGTTTCTTTCGCCGCCTTGCCCGCAGGCCGTTCATCCGGCGCCGGCTTGCCATCGTCCGCCACCGCTTTGCCGCCGCTCTTGGGTGCAGATGCCGTAGCGTCCTGCTTGTCGGTCAGCACCTTGTAGAATTCGAAACGCGGCTTGCTTTCATCCACGCCGGAAGCGGCTGCAACCGCAGACTCCGGCACCGGAATGATTTTTGCGGGAACAGGCTTGGCGGCATCCGGCACAAGCCGCACCGCTTCGCGCGGCTCCTTGTTCACGAACGGGCTGGGCGTCTTCAGGATGTACCATGCCACGCCGCCCGCGATGATCAAACCCAACACCATGCCGACCAGAATCCCGGCCAATAGAGAGCCGCCCTTGCGTGGTGATGCGGACCGGTTGCTGCTGTTTCTGCTCATGCCATCATCCTTAAAAATCCCGCGGGTTGTTACATTTTTTCCGGTGCGCTCACGCCCAATAATGCCAGGCCATTGCGCATCACCTGCGCCACTGCGGCAATCAATGCCAGCCGCGCAAATTTCAATCCTTCATCCTCGACCAGAAAGCGCGAGGCATTATAGTAGCTGTGAAAATCCGCTGCCAAATCTTTCAGGTAAAACGCGATCAGGTGCGGTGACAAGTCTTCCGCCGCGCTTTCGATCACCTGCGGGTAATCGATCAGGTGCTGCAGCAGCGTCCGTTCATAATCGCTTTGCAGCACGCCCACATCGGCCTGGCGCAACGCCGCCACATCGCCTTCCCACTGTTGCAATACGCTGCAAATGCGCGCATGGGCATACTGGAGGTAATACACCGGGTTTTCGTTGCTCTGCGACTTCGCCAGGTCCATATCGAAATCCAGGTGCTGGTCACTCTTGCGCAGCACGTAGAACAGGCGCGTCGCATCGTTGCCCACTTCGTTGCGCAATTCGCGCAGGGTGACAAACTCGCCGCTGCGCGTGGACATCGCCGCCTTCTGCCCGCCGCGGTACAACACCGCAAACTGCACCAGCGCAATATCCAGCCTGCCGCTGTCCAGCCCCAGAGCGGTGAGCGCGCCGTTCACACGCGCAATATAGCCGTGATGATCGGCGCCCCACACGTTGATCATGCGGTCGAAGCCGCGCCCAAATTTATTCAGGTGATAGGCGATGTCGGAAGCAAAATAGGTATACAACCCGTTCTCGCGCTGCACCACGCGGTCTTTCTCGTCGCCAAAAGCGGTGGAGCGAAACCACTGTGCGCCATCCTGCTCGTACAGATGACCGCCCTCCTTCAGCCGCGCCACCACTTGCGCCACCAGCCCGCTGTCGAACAGCGACTGCTCGGAAAACCACTCGTCGAAATGCACGCCGAACTCGGCCAGGTCATGGCGGCCATCGCCCAGTTGCTCGGTCAGCGCGTGGTTGTGGATATAGGCATAATCCTCGCCCAGCAATTTTTTCGCATTGGCTATCAGCGCATCCAGATGTGTGTCCGCGTTTTCTTCCACGGCCGGCACGCCTTGCAGCACCTCTGCCGCAGTGTGCACATAACGTGCACGGTGCGCCACATGAATCTGCCTGGCCATGTCGCGCACATAATCGCCCTGATAGGCATTGGGCGGAAACGGCACCTGTATGGCGTGCAGGTCGAGATAGCGCAGCCAGGTGGACAGCGCCAGGATGTCCATCTGCCGCCCGGCGTCATTCACATAATATTCGCGCGAAACCTTGTAGCCCGCCGCATCCAGCACGTTGGACAGGCTCGCGCCGTAGGCCGCGCCGCGCCCATGCCCGACATGCAGCGGGCCGGTGGGATTGGCGGAAACAAATTCCACCTGTACGCGGCGCCCTGCACCGAGCTGGATGTGGCCGTAATGCTCTCCCGCCTGCAATACGCCAGGCACCACGCTTTGCTTGGCTGCCACGGTGAGAAACACATTGATAAAACCCGCCCCGGCGATCTCGACCTTCTCCACCACGCCGGAAGCAGGCAGCGCATCAATCAAGGCCTGCGCGATGCTGCGCGGGCTGCGCTTCAGCGGCTTGGCCAGTTGCATCGCCAGATTGCAGGCGTAATCGCCATGCTGTACCTGCTTGGGACGCTCCAGCAGAACGGGGACAACCTGCTCCGGCGCCACGGTACACAGGGCTTGCACGAACAGGTCGGAAAGATGGGATTTGAAATTCAATACAGCGGCAGTCATTATGAATCACTTTCAAAAGAGGCGCGGATTATAGCATCTTGATGAGACCTACCCAGAAGTAAGGCAGCTCTTTTCTTTAACTCGCAAGCGTTGCGAGGGGTGCAGGATTTAAACGGGGCACCCTAATTTTTCAAGGCTTCGCGCACAGCCGCGCACACCCGTTCCACATCCGTATCCGTCATTGCCGGGAACAAAGGCAGGGTGACAATGCGGCGGCCCACACTTTCGGCAATCGGGAACATACCCTCATGAAAGCCGCGTTCGCGGTAAAGCCTGAACAGGTGAATCGCCGGGTAGTGGACGCCGCAGCCGATGTTGTGCGCTTTCATTTTTTCCATGAACCCGGCACGCACGATGCCTTCCGGCAGGACGATCTGGAACATGTGCCAGTTTGACTGCCTGAAATCTGCCATCGGCAATTGCACACCGGTTTGCTTTTCAAAATCCGCGCCGAAGGTGGCGAAGTAATGCCGTGCGAGCTGATGGCGGCGCGCGGTGATCGCTTCCAGTTGCGGCAACTGGTTCAGGCCTATCGCGGCGGCAATATCGGTCATGTTGAACTTGCCGCCCAGCACATCCACTTCCATACCGTCGCAGCCGCTGCGCGTGACGCCTTGCAGCCGGTACTTTTCTGCCAGCCGCGCCTCATCCAGATTGTTCAACACCAGACAGCCGCCTTCGGAGGTGGTGAGGTTCTTGTTGGCCTGGAAGCTGAACGAGACGAAATCGCCGAAACTGCCGATGCGCTTGCCGCGCCAGTTCGAGCCTATCGCCTGTGCCGCGTCTTCCACCACGCGCAGCTTGTGGCGCCGGGCGATGTCATACAGCCGGTCCATGTCCACCGGCAGGCCGGACAGGTACACCGGAATGATCGCGCGGGTTTTCGGGGTGATGGCGGCTTCTACTTTGCCCAAGTCAATGTTGCGCGTGACCGGATCAATATCGGCGAACACCGGCGTCGCGCCGACCTCGAGGATGACATTGGCGGTGGCCACCCAGGAAATAGGTGTGGTGATGACTTCGTCGCCCGGCCCGATGCCCGCGATGCGCAGGGCGATTTCCATGGTGCAGGTGCCGGAATTGAAGGTGCGCACCGGGCGTCCGCCGAAGTATTCGGATAACTGCTTCTCGAACTCCTGCACCCTGGGGCCGCTGGTAATCCAGCCGGAGCGCAGCACCTCGCCGACGGCGGCGATGGCGGCTTCGTCTATGTGCGGACGCACAAATGGAAGGAATTCGTTCATGCTCTGGAGAGGATGATCACGCCCAGGATAATCACACCCATGCCGACCAGCTTGGTCGGATTGAAGGCTTCGCCGAGCAGGTACCAGGCCGCCACGGCATTCACCACATACGCCATGGACAACATGGGAAAAGCAATGCTGACGGGCACGCGCGACAGCGCGAGTATCCAGATGATCACGCTCAGCGCATAGCAAAACAGCGCGCCGACGATATGCCACTCGGTCGCCAGCTTCCAGCCGATGGGCAGGATATTTTCCATGGCAAATTCGAAATAACCGATGCTGTTGGTTCCCGTCTTCATCAGTATCTGCGCGGCAGCGTTGAGCATCACACCTGTAAAAATCAGGCCAAAGCTGATCAGGTTCATGGTTTGCTCACCACAATATATTGCGTATTTTTAAAAATGGTTTTCATCGCCAGGCCCTGTTGCTCAAGTTGCGGATACATGTACACCGGCATGATCGCCAGCGCCGCGGGTTGCGCCTGCCATGCCTTCGCGAAGCCTGCGATGTCCGGTATCCAGCGCTGCGGTTCCTGCATGATACCGAATGCCATCTCATCCTGATAGGCGACCAGCGTGAAGGTGCGCTTCAGGTAGAACGGCAAAGTCTGCTCGTAGTCGGATACCGAATAGAACGGCACATCCGGTTTGACATAGGGGCGTATCGCCTCGGCAACGTAGTAGGCGGAACGCTCCCTGGCGATGGTGTTGTACCCGGAGGTACCGATCTGCGCCGCAACCAGGGAGCTTAACGCCAATGCCAGCACCGCCACCGGCTTGTTGCTGCGGCGCAGCAAAGCCAGCGCAGAGGCCACACCCGCGAACCAGACCAGCGCCGCCGCAACCAGCCAGTTCGCGTATTCGCCGTACATCTGCACTTGCAGCGGCGTGTCCGCCGTCCGCGCGGTAAAGGGCGCAAGGCAGAGCGCCAGCAGCGCCACCGGCAATACCGGGGCAACCAGCCAGAACAGTTTGCGCGCTGTCATCTCGGCAAGTTGTTTGCCCATCAGCAGCGCCAGCGCCGGGAACATCGGCAACAGATAAGAAGGCAGCTTGGAACTGGAAACCGAAAAAAATACGTAGATGAACACCACCCACACCAGCAGGAAGCGCTCCGGATTGAAACTCTTGTCGCTGCGTGCGCTGCCCTTCCAGGTGCGCAACAGGGTATCGAACATCAGCACTGTCCACGGCAACATGCCCAGCAGCAGGACGGGAATGAAATAATACCAGGGCTGGTAACGGTCATGCACCTTGGTGGTGAAACGCAGATAGTGTTCGTAGATGAAGAAACGCTGGAAGAATTCCGGGTTGGCTTTCATCACCAGGTAGAACCACGGCGCCGCGACCGCGAAGAACAGCAACAGGCCCATGCCCCAGTGCATGCGCTTCCACATGCCGATATCGCGCTGCACGACGGAATACAGGAATAAAGCCGCACCCGGCAGCACCAGTCCCATCAGACCCTTGCTCAGCACGGCCAGCGCCATGGCCACCCACGCCAGATACATCCAGTTGCGGCGGGTACGTTCATCCGCGCCATCCTGCTGCCCCAGCAGCAGGCCTACTATGCCCAGCGCGATGAAGAAGGTGACACCCATGTCGAGTGTATTGATATGCCCCATCAGCGCATACAGCAGGCTGCCGCCGAGCAGCACGGCGGCATAGCATCCGGCTGCGCACCCGAACAGACGTGTTCCGGCAAACCATACCAGCAGCAACCCGGCAAAACCGGTCAGCGCCGCCCACAGGCGCGAAGTCCAGTGATGCTCGCCGAATACGGTATAGGCAGCCGCAGTCGCCCAGTATTGCAGCGGCGGCTTCTCGAAATACTTCAGGCCGTTCAGGCGCGGCGTGACCCAATCGCCGCTCACCACCATCTCGCGCGGAATCTCGGCATAGCGCCCTTCGTCCGGCTTGATCAGCTTGCGGTATTCGATATTGCCGAACCAGATGACAACCACCGCCAGCAGCAGCCAAAGCAGGCGCCGGGATGTCATTGCGCCCGCGCAGGACTTGTTCAGGGTTTCCATGACTTCATGCGGGCTTCCGGTTATATTTGGTTACAGGCAGTAGGGCGCGGATTTTAACCCAAATGTCGGGTCTTATTGAGGCTTAACATAAATTTGAAGACTGCGCCGCATCATCCAGAACAGAATTGGGGAAGTGAAACTCGCGTAGCGGTAACCCACGGCTTACCCGTTTCCATGCCCAGTACTCCACCAGAGCTGGTGGCGAGGAGGAGCGGTCCTTAAGGCAAGCCCGCTCCGAACAACACACATCCCCATCCGCTAATTGCTGCGCTGTTCCGCCTTCTTCAAAGCCTGTTGAATCTCGCCCTTGCGCCCTTCATCCGCATCTTCGCGTCCGGGGCGGGGAGGAGCAGCCAGCGCCTTCTTCAGGTGTTCGATAGCCAATGCCTTGTCGCCATGTTCCAGATTAAATTCGCCATAGAAAAAATTGGGATCCATGCCGTTCGGATTAACCTTCAGGCCGCGCTCCAGATAGTCGCGCGCCTTGTCGTAGTCGCCGAAGGAACCAAAGCGCGGCACCTTGTAGTACAGGCTGCCCAGCGAGGTCAGCGCGGAGCCGTCCAGTGCGTTCGGATCGATTTTCTCCGCAGCCAGCAACAAGTCGCGCGCGGCCTTGGCGGTGCCGCCAGCGGAGAATATGCCCTGATATTTGGCATGGGTGCTGGTGATGATTCCTTCCCATATCAATGGCTCGGGACGTCCCGGAAATTTCTCGGTTACCTGGTGCGCCTTGGCCTGCAATGCCTCAAAGTAACTATCCTGCTGCTTTGCCGGTGTGTTGTAATAGCCCTTGGCCCAATCATGTTGCAGCTCGACAATGGCTTCACTCATGGGATCGGCGCTTGCCATTCCAGCCCAGCCCAGCACAACAACCGCAATAAGCAACCTGGATACTTTCTCGATCATTTCTCTTCCTTTCAAAAAGTGAATATTGGTTAACTGCATCATTGGTAAAAACTGAAAAGTGCATGGTTGTTGCATTACTCCCGGTCGCCATGCATAAAGTAAAAAATCACTTCACCATATCCCTTGCCACGGCATTATTCTTTCTCAATGCACCATCAACCATCCTGGGCAGCAAGCCGTTCAGCCTGGCAAAAAACTTCTCCGGCCAGCCGATATAACAGTCTTTGCGATCCCGTTCGATGGCCACGACAATCAAGGCTGCGACATCTTTTGGATCGTCCATCGCAACCCCGGTCTTCTCATTCAACTGAACCACGACATTGGTATTGAGCGGAGTCCTGGTTGCGCGCGGCGCGACATAGCACACCTCGATTTTCGTGTTATCCAGTTCGCGCCTCAATGCCTCGGAAAATCCCCTGATCGCAAATTTTGTTGCCGAATAAACCGAAAAATATCCGAATCCGATCGAGCCGAATGTCGATCCGATATTGACGATCTTCCCGCTATTCTTCTGGACAAAATGAGGCAGGACGGCGCGGGTCAGGAGAATCGGCCCGGCGATATTTGTCTGGATCATTGCTTCGATTCCATCCTGCGGCTGGCTGGAGAATTCGCAAAAGCTCAGCAATCCCGCATTGTTGATCAGCATGTCGATCCCCCCAAGAGCCTGAAGCGCGGCTTCGACGACAGCCCCGCGCCCGGAAGGACTGGAAAGGTCAGCAAGAACCGGGATTGCGGTTCCCCCCTGCCCGCGAATTTCTGCCGCAAGGCTGTTGAGCTTCGCCTCGTTGATATCGACGAGGACGAGCTTCGCCCCTTTTCTGGAAAGCTGCAATGCAAGCTGGCTTCCTATTCCCCCACCCGCTCCGGTGAGGATGATCCGGCTTTCAGAAAGATTCATGTTTTCTCCATTATGAAACTGTTTTTTTACTGTACAGCCTTTCAATTCTTTCGCGGTAGACCGGCCAGATCGCATCGCGCTTCAGTCTGCCATTGGAAGTCAACTGCCCGTTCTCCGGCGTAAACGGCGCGTCGGCCACGATCCATGCCGCCACTTGCGCGTAATCTGGCAGCTCGCGGTTCGCTTGCTCGATGGCCTCCTCGACCAGTGCAGGGTTCCTCGGCACCACCACGGCAACAGGCCAAGGCTTGCCTTCGCCAAAAACGGCGGCCTGGGCAATCGCCGGATGATGCGTCAATTCGCGCTCAACCCATTCGGGTGCGACGTTCCTCCCGAAGGACGTAATATAAATGTTTTTCTTGCGGCCGGTCAGGTGGAGATAGCCCGATTCGTCCAGAAATCCGGTGTCTCCGGTCGGCCAGTACTCCTCCGGGTCGACAGCCTGCATCCCGCTGTATCCCAGCATGGCCGATCCTTTAACCAGGATTTCACCGTCCTCGCCGAATTTTAATTGAATGTGGGGCAACGGCTTCCCGACGCTCCCGACACGATGATTATGGGGCGTGTTGAGGCTCACGACGGAGGCGCACTCGGAAAGGCCGTATCCCTCGTAAACCGGCAAGTTGAGCGCTTGTGCATGCCGCAACAGGCGCTCGGAAACAGGCGCGCCGCCGACGGCAACAAAGCGCAGGCTATCCAGATTCAGCGAAGGTTTCGCCTCAATAAACACGAGCAAAGCCTGGAGCAACTGGGGCGTGAGATTCGTGCCGGTCGCTCGGTATTCCGCCAGCGCACCCGCCATTTTGGCCACATCGAGCTTGGTCACTCCGTAAAGCCCGACCTTCTCCAGGGGGAGCAACAGGCAAGTCGCTCCCGCCAGCAGCGGAATATAAAGCCCGGCGATATTTTCAAGCAGGGTGGCAAGAGGCAGCACACTCAGGTAACGGTCTTCCGGGGTCGCCTGCGCCGCCCTGGAGAGTGCAACTGCCACGCCTTCTATCGTATCCAGCCCCAGGCAAACGCCCTTGGGCTGGCCGGTCGTGCCCGAGGTATAAGTGATTTTTGCAGTGCCGGGGTGGATCAGAGACCTTGCCTGGTTCTCGATGTAAATCTCAAAATATTTTTTCCGGCACAGCTCGCGCTCGGCCACCCGGATCACCCTCAGCCTCGCACCTTCGAGCAGGCTCAGATATTCCGGCCTGTCGGTCAGGATCAAGTCGATGCCGGAATCGGAGATGGCGTGAACAAGCTGGGAAGGGCTGAAAAAACCCGGGAGGGGAACAAGTTTCTGCCCAGAGCTTATCGAGGCGAGATCAAGAACGGCCCACAGGGGCGAATTGTCGAGCGCAAGCCCCAGCGTTCGCGCCCCGGTTTCCTTCAATTTCCCGGACGTGTCGAAAATCAGCTTCTCAACCTTGGAATAGGTCAGTCCAACCTCGCCGTCGCTCAGGGCAATGGCGTCCGGGCAGCTGGCCGCGTACTCTGAAATGGCTGACAGAACCCGGCTCAAGGCAGAATCTCCACCAGCTTCAGATTATTGCTCAGTAAGGAATAGCATTCCGGTACGTTGACCGCCACCACGCATGGGCATGAGTCATAATAACTTCCCCATTCTTCGCGGTAATCGCAATCCAGTCTCTCTTTGTCAGCCTTGCAAACCTGCTCCAGATTGACTCCAAGCCTTTTCCAGGCATTGTGTATCTTTGGTATGGCAGTAAACACGATCCACCTGGCTCCGATTTTGTGTATGTATGCCGCAAGAACCGTTATCATGTGGCGCGACATCCCCGGCGGAAACACGGCGAAGTTTCCAACTTCTACAATATCTTCGCGCACTACTTTCTCACCGGATTTTGAAGATAAAACAGCATCGATCGGCTCGTCCAGATAAGTTTCCAGAAAAAGTTTTTCTGCGCCGGCGTTGCGGAAGCCGCATACCGCGATCAAATCACCCTTGGCATTCCTGAGGCTTACCAGCAGCGGCATGAAATGCCTTACTTGCGCGCCATAGGCAAGTCTGAAAGAATTGTATATGAAACGCTCCAGTTCAGGACGATCCTCGGCATCCGGCCCTGAAAATGAGATATTGAAATGCTTGTACTTGTCGATAAGCGTGCGGCTTTCGTCAGTTGCAAGAAAATAGTCGCTTTGTTGTGTATTCGTGTCCATATCGGCTGGTAAAGACCTCCCATTAACAACTAAAGTTCCAGTCCCGCGATTGCCAAAATCATGCTGTTTTGCAAGCGATGCCATACTCACCTGCCATTCCTAATGTACGCTTAACACTTTATTGGGCGATTCTTAAGGCACGCTTAAGATTTCACCCGCAAGATATGTCCGATACTGGCTGAAACAGAAATATGTCTGACGGGAAACACCAGGAGGGATAAATGGCACGAAGAGAAGATGTTTTCAGCCCCGGCGAATTGGCCGCCCAGGATCGCTGGGGCAACCCGGAACTGTGGACAGAAGCGCGCATAGCACAGCTCATCTGGGATCGCATCCCCGAACAACTGCATGCCAGGATCGAGGCTGCGCCCTTCTTCTTTCTTGCCACCAGCGACAAGGAAGGGCGTTGCGACTGCTCATTCAAGGGCGGTGGCCCCGGCCTGGTCAAGGTGCTGGCGCCAAACCGCGTGGCCTTTCCGCATTTCGAGGCGCGGGTGAAAGGCAACGGCGCTTACATGAGCCTCGGCAATATCCTGGTTAATCCTTATGCCAGCATGCTGTTCATCGATTTTGCCGATGGCGCCCGCCTGCGCATAAACGGGCGCGCGGCCATCCATGAAAGCGGCCCAGTGATGGAGCTGTTTCCACAGGCAGAATGCGTTGTGGTGGTTGACATCGAGCTGGTTGCGCCGAGCTGTTCGAACAATATCCCGCGCCTGGTTCCCGCTGTATAACTTTCCGAGGTCAAGAAATGAGCAATTACCGCATCGCCGTCAATGTCGAATGGACCAGCAAGTGCAATGCGCTGTGTCCGATGTGTCCGCGCGGCCTGATCGAATTTCCGCAGCTCATGACCGAGCAGGCATGGAAACAGGTGCTGGGCCGGTTGTCGCCGGACGATGTGTTTCGCGCGGTGATCGCCGGTTACGGCGAACCCACTACCCATAACCGCTTTTTCGAGTTTGTCGACCTGATGCGCGGCCACCCGGTCAAGTTCGACATGGTCAGCAACGGCCACCAGCTTGATGCCGAGCGCATCCAGCACCTGGACGGCGCGATCGGCATGTTGCTCGTTTCGTTTTCCAGCATAGACCCGGAAGTGTACCGGCAGGTGCACGTCAACCTCGACCAGGAACGGGTCATGGCAAACATCCAGTTGGCGCAGAAACTGTTCAAGCGCACCAAGCTCGCCATCAGCCTCACTCCCATGCCGGAATGCCTGCCGTCGCTGCCGGACACCATCGCCTGGCTGCGTGCGCAAGGTGTGGAAATCCTCACCATGTCGCCCACGCTGTACAACCGTGGCGGCAGCCTGGAGGGGCACGAGCTGGCTACCGAAAAGCTGCGGCAAATAATCAAACAACACCATCTGCGCTCGCAGGAATTCGATTTCATTCCCAGCGTATGGGATGTCCTGAAACAAAGGCGCAGCAACCGTTTCAAGTGCGTTCCGCGCAATATCGATTTTCTTATCTCGGCGAGCGGTGAGTATCTGTACTGCTACAACGATGTCAAACACGAACACCCCGTCGGGCATGTTGCGCAGATGAGCATCCGTGAAGCGCTGGCCAAGCGGGAAAGTATGGAAGCCATTCCAGACTTGTGCGACGGCTGCAACATGCGCGACCGCTACGGCGTCAAGGAATTGGCGAAGGCCGGAGTTTCTTACGTGCGCACCATGTTCGGCGAAGCGAAATGATCCGTGGCCGGCCAGCCATTCCAACCATGCCGGTTCGCGAGGCGCACTTACAGGATGATTGTTGAAGCGCGAATGAACCTACCAGATGGTCCAGATCGCAAACAGGGAAAAACCGGAAATCTCGATAAACCACAAAATCTTATCGGCCAAAGTACCATTCGCAATAGCAGCAATGAGCATGGCGACAGAGCACGCCACCGCACTCAACCTGATCTTGTTCTTCTGGCTCAACCTGCTTTCACCGCTCATCTCTGTCCGTCTCCAGTTCCTGAATACACCTGCGCCAATCCGGCATCGCGTGCAATTATATCATCACACCCGTAACGTGTAGCGGTAGCTCGCCACTCAAGATTCTTCAAGTTTCGCAGGGTGGAAAAAGCGCAGCGTTTCCACCGGGGTTGTCGTGGTGGATACGCCGCTTGCGCGGCTTTATCCACCCTACTTTCGCGGCGGGCAACCCGGCGCAATCCGGGCTACGCTGGCTCAAGATTCTTCAACAGGCGCATCAGGTAATCACCGTCGGCTGCTCGCGCCCCGTGCGCTGCTTCAGTTCCGATATTTGCAGCGCGATCCGGATCAGGTCGGCCAGCGCCACCTGCGCGTCGAGGTGATGGCGCGATGCGTCTGCTTCATAGGCTTCCAGATAGAGGCGCAAGGTCGCGCCTTCGGTGCCGGTGCCGGAGAGGCGGAAAATAATCCGCGAGCCGTCGGTGAAGATGATGCGCACCCCCTGGCCTTTGCTCACGCTGCCATCCACCGGATCGGTGTAGCTGAAATCGTCGCAGAATTTCACCGTGTATTTGCCAAACTTTGCTCCGGTCATCTGTCCGAAATTGCCTTGCAGATGGCTCATCACGCCCTGTGCGGCGGCGGTCGGCAATCCCTCATAGTCGTAGCGCGAATACACGTTGCGGCCGTACTTCGCCCAGTGTTCGCGCACGATGCTTTCCACTGACTGCTTGCGCACGGCGAGAATGTTGAGCCAGAACAGCACTGCCCACAGGCCGTCCTTCTCGCGCACATGAGCGGAACCGGTGCCGAAACTTTCCTCGCCGCACAGCGTCACCTTGCCCGCATCCATCAGGTTGCCGAAAAATTTCCAGCCGGTGGGCGTCTCAAAGCAGGGAATGTTCAGCGCCTGCGCCACGCGATCTGCCGCCGCGCTGGTCGGCATCGAGCGCGCAATGCCCGCCAGTCCTTGCTGGTAGCCCGGCGCCAGCGTGGCATTGGCCGCGATGACGGCGAGGCTGTCGGAAGGCGTGACAAAAAACTTCTTGCCAAGGATCATGTTGCGGTCGCCGTCGCCATCCGAGGCTGCGCCGAAATCCGGGGCGTTGTCGCCGTACAAGACCTCCACCAGATCGTGTGCATAGGTGAGGTTGGGGTCGGGGTGGCCGCCGCCGAAATCCGGCAGCGGCACAGCATTGCTCACGCTGCCCGCTGGTGCGCCCAGGCGACGCTCCAGTATCTCCCTGGCATAAGGCCCGTTCACCGCATGCATCGCGTCGAATTTTATTTTGAATCCGCCGGCAAGCAATGAACGAATCGCCGCAAAATCGAACAGCGATTCCATCAGCTCAGCATAGTCGCTCACCGGATCGAACACCTGCACCTGCATGCCCCCCAGCGTGCTGACGCCAACCTTATCAATCGCCACATCGCCCGCATCGAGCATGCGGTATGCGCCGATGGCCTTGCTCCTGGCAAAAATTGCCTCGGTGATTGTCTCGGTGGCGGGACCACCGTTGCTGCTGTTGAACTTGATGCCGAAATCGCCGTCCGGCCCGCCGGGGTTGTGGCTGGCAGAAAGAATAATTCCGCCGAAGGTCTGGTATTTGCGGATCACGCACGATGCCGCAGGAGTGGAAAGAATGCCGTCCCTGCCTACCAGCACCTTGCCGAAACCGTTGGCAGCGGCCATCTTCAGGATGACCTGGATCGCCGCGCGGTTGTAGTAACGTCCATCGCCGCCCAGCACCAGCGTCGCGCCCTGCGGTGCGGCGATGCTGTCGAAAATGGACTGCACGAAATTTTCCAGATAATGCGGCTGCTGGAAGACCGGGACTTTCTTGCGCAAGCCGGAGGTGCCGGGCTTCTGGTCGGAAAACGGCCGGGTGGAGATGGTGCGGATGCCCATGAAACTTCCTCGCTGAATGAGTTATTTATTTGCGCAAATCATATCACCCATGCACCAATGCCATCCCCTCCCCCGCAGGGAGAGGGAAGCAAAGCCCTTCTCCCGCCGGGGGAAGGGTTGGGATGGGGGAAAGAAACTGTCGCCAATTATGGAAACGAATAATGAATAATCTGGATTGGCGCAGCACTGGCAGCCGCCGCAAAGCTGACTGGCGGCAGGTTACTTTACTTTGAAAGCGCATTCGCGAGATCGCGCTTGTGCTCTTCCTCCTGGATCAGGATATCCTCCAGCATGCGCCGCAGGCCGTATTCCCTGAGCTCCTCGGCCTGGCCGATGCGCTTCTTGTAGCGGGCGATGGCGTTATCCTCGCCTGCCAAATCCTGCTTGAGCATCGCCACGCTGTCCGCCGCAATCTCGCGCTTCTCCACATCCACGGTGGGCACCCCGCCGAGAAAATTAATCTGTTCCGACAGCATGACGGCATGCTGCATCTCTTCCTGGGCGTGGAGCAACAGCTCCTTCTGGATGGAATCGAATTGCGCGCCGTTTATTACGGCCGCATGCTGCACATACTGGATCGCCGCCGCGTATTCCCATTCCAGGTCTTTATTGAGTTCGGCCAATAGCTTCTTCATGGTGACTTTCATTTTGCTTCTCCTGTCGGTTAGCGAAAAAGACGGCTCCATCATATCCATAACCCGGCCTGTGCGCCATACGCATCCGTCTCCCCAAGTTCGGCGCTATCGGTTAAGCTTGCACCCTTTCCAATTGCACTCGAGACACATCATGGCCCAATACGTAATGTCCATGCTCCGCGTGAGCAAGATCGTCCCGCCCAAGCGGCAAATCATCAAGGACATCTCCCTCAGCTTCTTCCCCGGCGCGAAGATCGGCCTGCTCGGGCTGAACGGCTCCGGCAAGTCCACCGTGCTGCGCATCATGGCGGGCGTGGACAAGGAATACGAAGGCGAGGTGCAGCATCTGCCCAACATTTCTATCGGCTATTTGCCGCAGGAGCCGCAGCTTGATCCGGTGAAAACCGTGCGCGAAGAAGTCGAGGCGGCCTTGGGCGAAGTGATGCAGGCGCAAAAAAAACTCGACGAGGTGTATGCCGCCTATGCCGAACCGGATGCGGATTTCGATGCGCTCGCCGCCGAGCAGGCGCGACTCGAAGCCATCATCGCCACTTCTGGTTCGGATGCCGAACACCAGCTGGAAATCGCCGCCGACGCGCTGCGCCTGCCGCCGTGGGATGCGGTGATCAAAAACTTATCCGGCGGCGAAAAGCGCCGCGTGGCGCTATGCAAGCTACTGCTGGAAAAGCCCGACATGCTGCTGCTGGACGAGCCGACCAACCACCTCGACGCCGAATCGGTGGAATGGCTGGAACAATTCCTCGTGCGCTTCCCCGGCACCGTGGTCGCCGTCACCCACGACCGCTACTTCCTCGACAACGCCGCCGAATGGATACTCGAACTCGACCGCGGCCACGGCATCCCGTGGAAGGGCAACTACTCGAGCTGGCTGGAGCAGAAGGAGGCGCGACTGGAGCAGGAGAACAAGCAGATCGACGCACACATGAAGGCGATGAAGCAGGAATTGGAATGGGTGCGCCAGAACCCCAAGGCGCGCCAGGCCAAATCCAAGGCGCGCCTCGCGAGATTTGAAGAGCTCTCCAACACCGAATACCAGAAGCGCAACGAGACGCAGGAAATCTTCATCCCGGTCGGCGAGCGCCTCGGCAACGAAGTCATCGAGTTTGAAGGCGTGAGCAAGGCCTACGGCGACCGCCTTCTGATCGACAATTTCAGCTTCAAGATTCCAGCGGGCGCCATCGTCGGCATCATCGGCCCGAATGGCGCGGGTAAATCCACGCTGTTCCGCATGATCACAGGCCGCGAACAGCCGGACAGCGGCACGGTAAAGATCGGCCCGACCGTGAAGCTGGCCTATGTGGATCAATCGCGCGATGCATTGAGTGCCAACAAGAGCGTGTTCGACGAGATCGCCGAAGGCCGCGACATCCTCACCGTGGGCAAATACGAAACCCCGGCGCGCGCCTACATCGGCCGCTTCAACTTCAAGGGCGCCGACCAGGCCAAGATTGTCGGCCAGCTCTCCGGCGGCGAGCGCGGCCGTCTGCACCTGGCGAAAACCCTGATCGCGGGCGGCAACGTGCTGCTGCTCGACGAACCCTCCAACGACCTCGACGTGGAAACCCTGCGCGCTTTAGAGGACGCGCTGCTCGAATTCGCCGGCTGCGTGATGGTCATCTCCCACGACCGCTGGTTTCTCGACCGCATCGCCACCCACATCCTCGCGGCGGAAGGCGATTCCAAATGGACGTTCTTCGACGGCAACTATCAGGAGTATGAGGCGGACAAGAAGAAGCGGTTAGGCGAGGAAGGTGCCAAACCAAAACGCATACGTTACAAACCTATCAGCCGATAAAATATGACCAAGAAGAACGGTTGGGTGATAACCAGCCTGCGTGGTTGTCGGGGCTTCAGCCCATTACAACCACGGCGTACCCCTTGCGGGTGGACTTGGCGAGCGTTGTATGCGGTGCTTATAACCAGCCACTTAGCTATCGTTGTTGGATGGCTTAGTGGATTGGCTAGTTGTTTCACCAGTCGAATGGCTAGGGGCGAAGCCGAAGCGGATTCGGTATAAGCCGATTAGTCGGTAAAAACTATTGAGTAACTGGGGAGAAACCTTATGTTGTTGACTCGAATTCAGATAGACGGATTATGGGGATCAGTTGCCTTCGATAAAAAGATAGATGAGAACTACAATTTCATCATAGGGAAAAATGGCACCGGAAAAACAACGATAATCAATCTTGTTGCGGCAGCTCTGACGGCAGACTTTGAAAGATTGGATAAGATTGATTTTGACCTAATCAAGCTAACACTTAAAGAACAAGGAAAGAAAAGTTCTTGTTCGGTTATTGTTAAAAAAATCCAAAAAGAAGGCTTACCGTATTTTGATATCAGCTATCAAATTAAGCTTCCTGGTAGCAAAGAGGCAATTATTTTTGATCTCGATAAACTTGCTGAAGAACGTCATTTTCGTGGACTACCTCCCCGGATGGTTCGAGAGCAAAGGTTGCGAAATCGTAGATACGTAGATTTGGATAGGCAATTGAATCAGATTGCCAAGGTTTGCTGGCTTTCTGTAAATCGAGCGACTGTGGATTATCGCAATGATCCAAGAGCTGATGAGCGAGTGCAAACCTCGCCAGTCGATCAAAAGCTGGAATCTATGTCAAATCGGCTGGTCCGGCTGTTTTCGCAAATCAATGCTCGAATCGCCGTTGAAACATCTCAATTTCAAAAAAATAGCTTCTTAAATCTCTTGGAAATTGGCACGCACAAGGAGCTCGAAAAAGCAGTTTCTAGTTTAAAGCCAGAGTCGGAGAAAGAGGCTGTACAAAAAGCGCTTATCGAGTTTGGGGTGGGATATGAAGCTTCAAAGCGTACAACGGAGGAGCTTTATGAACTATTTGTTCCTGCGAGGGAGAAATTCTTGGGGAAAGGTGGCATTTCTCTGCAAGAACTTTTTTCTTTGTCGGCAGCACTTCGTGCGAAAGCTTTAGTGCAGAATCATTTCAAACTGCAGGAGCAAAAACAAGCTTTGTTTAAAATCAAAGACGCATTCTTGACTGTCGTCAATGATTTATTTCAACCTCGAAAAAAAATTAGTATTAGCGACCGAAATGAACTACAAGTAAATCTTCCCGATGGGAGGCCGATTTCCATTTTTGAATTATCCTCAGGAGAAAAGCAGTTGCTAATTATCTTGGGTGAGGCATTGCTCCAAGAGGAGGCAGCGGCAATTTACATTGCCGATGAGCCAGAGCTTTCTCTTCATGTCGAGTGGCAAGAAAAGCTTGTACCGTCAATAAAGCGAGTTAATCCGCTTGCTCAAATTATTTTTGCGACTCACTCACCAGATATCGTTGGGGTATTCCAAGACAAGATATTTGATATGGAGGTTTTGCCATGACGGTATTCACTCGCACACCAAGCGGTCAAAATAACCAGGCGCTATTCTATGGGGTGGATCGAGTTGTATATGTTGAGGGTGACGGAGACGATCAAGCATTCTGGACAGAGGTGTTTAGAGCATTTTCCAGTAACGGGCGCAGTTATAAATTCAAATCCGTTGGTTCAAGGAGTACGGTTGAGGAATATGCTGAATTAATAATTGGCAACAAGTCTGGCAATTGTGTTGCGATAATTGACTCCGATTATGAGGCACTAAAATCAACCTTATTTAACTGGCCAAATGTAATTTACACATATGGCTACAGTTATGAAAATGACTTGTTGGGAACTCGCCAAGCACTTCGAATTCTTTATCAGCTAACAGGTAATCGACTTGCGCTTTCAAACGTGCGGCTTTTTCTGAAGACTATGCGCCGTTTAAATATACTTCTGTCAAGAATTACCCCTTTAGATTTGCGTGCAAACGTGCACGGAAATGCCTTGCTTCCCAAGAATGGAAAAACGTGTCGATTGTCAGTTACGGGTGATGCGCGGTTTCCAATATGTCGAAAATCAATTTCAGCAATTTTCACGACATTTAGAAACTCGACACTAGACATCTCACCTCCAATTGGAGAAGAGGGATTCTCGTTGAAAGATGGTGGTTTGAGATGGAGCTATGGGCATTTAATTAAATCTGCCATTTGCACACTAATTGGTAAAATTTGGAGGAGCATATTTAGCGGGAAACTCTCAAATGATTTAGTAGAGAATGTTGCGCTGAATTCAATTCGAACCTTTGGAAAATCTTTCTTTCCACTTGAGCAGAGAAATTATTACAGTGCCGTAATTGGGCAAATTAGATAAGGAGCTAAAGGGGTCAGCATGAACTGCCTCGGCTTTCTTAAACGCGAATAATCGAATAATCGGGGACAGACCACGTTTTCTGAGTCAGCATCGTCAAGACTAAAGGCACCGGAGTCGAATTGTTTTAACCTTGCCTTCCCCCGTAAATGCAAGCTGACGGGGTCAGGTCTTGCATTCCAGCACAAGCATTTTCTGAATAATTGTGGGCCGTAGCTTCTTGGTATCTTCTTCTCGCCCTGATCGCTTTCAGGGTAAACCCTCTTGACAATACTGTCGCGCG
>JAQTOM010000059.1 GCA_028713345.1 Gallionellaceae bacterium
CGACTCGACCCTTCCCGGCATGGGGATGGCAATGCGCTTGCTGGCGGCAGCCAGCAAGCCTTCGGACAAGCCCGCTCCCTCATTGCCTGCCGCAAAGGCCAGCCTGCCGCGCAGGTCGCAGTCGTATAAACTGGTTTTTGCATCGGGCGATGCGGCAAGAAGCTGGCCGTGAAATGCGGCAGCTATGGCAGGCAAGTCCGCAGACTCATGTATGCTGAGTATAAAGTGTCCGCCCATCCCTGCACGCAGCACCTTGGGCGACCAGGCATCGGCACAGCCCTTGGACAAGAACACCGCATCGCAACCCGCAGCGGCAGCGGTGCGCAACATGGAGCCGAGATTGCCGGGGTCTTGTATGTCTTCCAGCAGCAGGCAGAAATGGCTGTGTGCGGCTGAAATTCCAGGTTCGGGCTGCCCGATCAGGGCGAGAATGCCGCTGGGCGTTTTAAGTTCGGTCAGTTCGGCAAACAAGTGATCGTCAAGCTGCGTGAGCGGCACACCCTGAAGCTTGTCCAGCAACTCCGCCACTTCGCGCTGTTGCAATGCAGCTTCCATCACCAGCAGGTGTTGCGGCTGGTTACCGGAGGCAAGGTACGCCTGAATCAGATGCACTCCATCCAGCAGTGTCTGTCCCGACTTGCGGCGCTGGCGCGCCGAACCGGCAAGCTTGAGCAGTTCCTTGAACAGCGGGTTATCGCGTGAAGAGATATGCTTCACGGCAGGTGTCACGCGCCTTGACCAGCCGCAAAAGTTTCGGCAACCACGTTATATGTAACCATGCGTGTGTAGCACATCACTATGGGTCACTTTTTCTTCAAGCACCCTGACAAAATATTGATCGCGCATTCTCCGCAACTCTTTATCGTTTTGCAAGCCAATTTTGCCCTTACAATACCGGTCATGGAACAACAAAGCCCGTCTTTATCCGAGTGTTCCCTCCCTGCAGGCAAGGAGGATATTTTTTTCATGCGCGAGGCACTGATGCTTGCGCGCCAGGCCGAGAGCATGGGCGAAGTGCCGGTCGGCGCAGTGGTGGTGAAGGATGGCGCGATTATCGGGCGCGGCTTCAACTCGCCGATCAGCCGCCACGACCCTTCCGCCCATGCCGAGATGCTGGCGTTGCGCGAGGCGGCGCAGTATCTGGGTAATTACCGGCTGGTGGGATGCGAATTGTTCGTCACGCTGGAGCCGTGCGTGATGTGCGTCGGCGCGATGTTTCATGCGCGCATCGCGCGCGTGGTGTTCGGCGCGAGCGATCCCAAGACCGGAGCCTGCGGCAGCGTACTCGACCTGGTTGCCGAGCAGCGCCTGAACCATCACATGGAAGCCGTTGCCGGCGTGCTGGACGGAGAATGCGGTTCGGTGTTGAGCAATTTTTTTGCCGCGCGAAGGATGCAACAACGCACATGAAAATCAATATCCAAATTCCCACCCAGACTCTGGAACTGTTCGATGACCAAGGTAATCTCTTGCGCCGCTATCCGGTTTCCACCGGGGCGAACGGCGTGGGGGAAGAGAGGGATAGCTATTGCACGCCGCGCGGGCGGCACATCATCCGCGCCAGGATCGGCGCTGGCCAGCCATTGAATACGGTGTTTGTGCGCCGCCGCCCCACCGGCGAAATCCATACGCCGCAACTGGGCGCGCAGCATCCGGGGCGCGACTGGATACTCACGCGCATCCTGTGGCTGTCCGGCTGTGAACCGGGATATAACCGGCTGGGTTCTTGCGATACCATGCGGCGCTATATTTATATCCATGGCACACCGGATAGCACCCCGCTCGGCCAGCCAGGCTCGAGGGGGTGCGTGCGCATGCGCAATGCGGATATGGTGGAATTATTCGATGCGGTTGCGGCGGGAACGGAAGTTCATATCATTGCATGATACCGCAGGGGTATTGCCTAACAGCAGTTGCGTGATGTCTAGACCGCGTAGGGCAGCGGCAGAAAATCAAGCGTCACGCCTTCTAACGAGCGTATATGCACCGTCTGTGTTTCACGGCTGCTGATCTGCATCACCGCCAGGAGGTCATAACCACCGCCCGGCGCAGGTGCCGCGTTGACCACCATGCCGCTGGACTGGCCTTCCATGTCCGCACTGAAGAGTTCGTCACCCGGTTGTGGAGCAGTGTCACCCCCGATGTGTGCCAGATACATGCGGCGCTTGAGTTTGCCGAGGTACTGCATGCGTGCCACGATTTCCTGTCCGGGGTAGCAGCCTTTCTTGAAGCCGATTCCACCGACCAGATCGAGATTCGCCATTTGTGGCACAAACTGTTCCTGGGTGGCGGGCGTAATGGCTGGAATGCCGTTGCGGATATTGAGCCAGTCCCAACAGGCTGAGCCGACAGGACGCGCAGCCGCGCTGAGTTTTTGCCACAAGTCAGTAGCATGTTGCGGCGTGGCGTTAATTTGAAAGCGCCGCGCACCGATACAGATGATGCTGGCGTTATCGCCTTGTACGGCAGCCATGGCATTCTGCGGCACTGAACCGAAGTGTTGCTGCAACAGCGCAGCCGCACCTTCTCCGGCGAGACCGATACAAATCTGCTGCTCGCTTACGTTCTCGGCCTTGACCTTGGCGCGCAGCACGTACATGGAAAGTTTCTTGTGGATGGATGCGCACAGGCTGCGCGGCAGTTGCAGGTAATAATCTGCGCCCGTATACCACACCAGGAAGGTTGCCAGCATCCGCCCCTTCGGGCTGTTCAGGCTGCTAACCTGCGCATGTTGGCCGCTGACTTCACGCACGTCGCTGCTCAGCATGTTTTGCAGAAAAGTCTGGGCGTCTTCGCCCGCAAACTTGAGAGTGCCGAACTGGCTCAAGTCGCACAGTACCGTATTATTTTTCGCGGCAACAAGTTCGCCAGCCGAATCGCCGAAGTGCTGCACTACGCCATCCTGCAAATGCGCGTGCTGTTGCTGCAAAAAATCTTGCCAGTCAGGGTTCATAAGGTAATGGCGGCACGCTTGTGCGTGCCGGATAATTCAGGCGTAGGTATTGACTCGTCCACCCTTGCTCTCGCCTTCCATGAACTGGATGCCGGGAATTTCGGGGGGTTCTTTGGATTTCGTTTCATTGCTCTCAGAGGCCGCATTGCGGGGAAAATTATAGCACGCGGCCTGTCCGGTTGTAATAAGCACAAAAAGCTACTGGCATGGCAGGCAAAACCAACCCCGCCGGAATGGCAGGGTTGGTTTTGCCGGGCGATCCGATATTATTTTTTATCGGCTTTGGTGTCCTTCTTGTCAGACTTGGCTGGCTTGTTTTCTTTCCTGGCATCGCCTTTGAAAGGTTTGGCATCAGCCTTGGCTTCCGCTTTAGCGGCAGGCACGGTATCGGCTTGGGAAGCCTTGGGCTTGGCATCTGCTTTTTTGGCTGGAGAACCCCCGTTTACCGTCAATTCGGAGCGCATTTTCTGCACGGTCTTGTCGCCAAAGCCCTTGACGTTCTTCAGTTCGTCCACGCTCTTGAACGAGCCATTCTTTTTGCGGTAGTCAATAATCGCCTGTGCCTTGACCGGGCCGATACCCTTTACGCTATCCAGCTCTTCCTTGGTGGCCGTGTTCAGGTTCACGGCAGCCAGCGCCGCGCTGGTAAAAGCAAAAAATGCGATTAAAGCCAACAATAATTTTCTCATCATGTATTCCCCTTATAAAAACAAACGGCACACACCGTATGGTTAAAAACGAACAGGGCTGCCTTAAGTTGACGCACCCAGCAAATATGTCACATAGCGTGCCACACCCTGCTCCACATTGAAAAATGGCTCGGCATAACCTGCCGTGCGCAATGCGCTCATGTCGGCCTGGGTGTGGCTCTGGTACTTGCCCTTCAGTTGTTCCGGAAACGGGATGTAGCGTATCAATTGCTGTTGCCGCATTTCTTCCGGCGTCAGCGAGGTTTCACCCTGGCTGGCGCGCACGGTATTGACGGTGGCCACCGCCACATCGTTGAAGCTCTGCGCCTTGCCCGTGCCGAGATTGAAGATACCGGACTTGCCCGGATGGTCGAGAAAATGCATGTTGACCCTGACCACATCTTCCACCGATACGAAATCGCGCAACTGTTCGCCATGCGCATAGCCATCGCATCCCTCGAACAGTTTCACATATCCATCGGCACGGTACTGGTTGAAGAAATGATACGCCACGGAGGCCATGCGCCCCTTGTGCGCCTCGCGTGCACCATATACATTGAAATAGCGCAGGCCGACGACCTGCGCAGTGCGCCTGTCCCAGCGCCGCCGCACAACCTGGTCGAACAGGAATTTGGAATAGGCATACACGTTGAGCGGCGACTCGTATTTACGGTTTTCCTTGAATACCGGTCCGGCACCGTACACCGAGGCGGAAGATGCATACAACAAGGGTATTTCCTCATTCTGGCAGTAATTGAGCAACTCCAGCGAATAGCGGTAGTTATTCTCCATCATGTAGCGGCCATCGCTTTCCATGGTATTGGAGCACGCGCCCTGATGCAGGACAGCGGCGAGCAAGCCATCGAAAAATCCGTCCCCCAGCTTGCCAAAAAAACTGTCCTTATCCATGTAATCGGCGATGTCGCAATCCGCCAGATTCATGAACTTGTCGGCATGCCTGAGGTTATCCACCGCGATGATATTGCTCTCGCCGCGCTCGTTCAGCGCCTTCACCAGATTGGAGCCAATAAACCCGGCTGCGCCGGTGACTACGTAGTACATTTTTACCCCCTAAAATCGTGATCGGCAATCAGTGAAGGGTGATTAGCAAACCCATCACTCATCACCTATTCCTCGTCATGCCTCGCCCAAATCCTGAATAAGTTCTTCACGGCTCACCACCGCCGTACCCAGTTTACCCACCACGATACCCGCCGCACGATTGGCGATACGCATCGCCGCCGGTAAATCCGCGCCGCTCGCCAGCATGGCGGCCAATGCCGCAATCACGGTGTCGCCCGCACCGCTGACATCGAACACTTCGCGCGCGCGCGCGGCTTCGTGCGTTGCATCATGCGCGCGGTACAGGCTCATGCCGTCTTCGCTGCGCGTCACCAGCAGCGCATCGAGCTGCAATTCCGCGCGCAGGCGTTCGGCCTTGGCGGTCAGTTCAGCCTCGTTTTTCCAGTCTCCCGCCACCTGGCGAAACTCGCCACGGTTCGGGGTGAGGAGGGTCGCGCCGCAATAGCGTGCATAGTCCTCGCCCTTGGGGTCAACCAGCACAATCTTGCCTGCCTTGCGCGCCAACCGGATCATCTCCGCGATATGCGTCAGCCCGCCCTTGCCGTAATCGGACAACACGACGACATCGGCTCGCGGCAGTTGCGTGCGGAAATCCTCCAGCTTGGCATTCAATACCTCGTGGCTGGGCTGCGTTTCAAAGTCGATGCGCAACAACTGCTGATGGCGTGCGACGGCGCGCAACTTGATGGTGGTGGAAATGGTGGCGTCGCGGTGCAGAAATGCCGTTACGCCATGCTGCCTGGTCACCAGCCTTTCCAGACAGGCACCCGCTTCGTCGTTCCCGACCACGGATAGCAATGTGCATTGCGCCCCCAGTGCGGCAACATTGCGCGCCACGTTGGCCGCGCCGCCGGGGCGCTCCTCGACACGCGCGACCTTGAGCACCGGCACCGGCGCTTCGGGCGAAATGCGCTCGACATCGCCGAACCAGTAACGGTCCAGCATGACATCGCCCACTACCAGTACGCGCGCATCTTCAAATGATGGCAAAAAATTCATGCCTGCTCTCCAATTTGTCCGGCTATGCCTTGCAATGCCTGCAATGGGTCGGCGGCCTGGGTGATCGGACGACCGATCACCAGGTAGCTCGCGCCGCTCTCCAGTGCGGCGCGCGGTGTCATGATACGCGATTGATCGTCCGCCGCCGCATCTGCCGGGCGGATACCGGGCGTAACCAGGCAGAATGCGCTGCCGCAATGCTGGCGCAACAGGGCAGCCTCCTGCGCGGAACACACCACGCCGTCCAGCCCGCTGTCACGCGCCAGTGTGGCCAGGCGCAGCACCATATCGGCAGGCGTGCCGGCAATCCCCAGCTCGTACAAGTCTTCCTGTGCCATGCTGGTGAGCACGGTCACGGCAATCAGTTTCGGCGGCCTTGCTGCCTGCGCCACCGCCTCGCTTGCCGCTTCCATCATCTTGCGTCCGCCCAGCGCATGCACATTCACCATCCATACGCCCAGCGCGGCAGCGGCCTTGCAGGCCTGCGCCGCAGTATTGGGAATATCGTGGAATTTAAGGTCGAGAAAAATCTCGAACCCGCGCTGCATGAATTGCTCCACCAATTGCGGCCCTGCCGCAGTGAACAATTCCTTGCCCACCTTGAGGCGGCACAGCGACGGTTCCAGCCGCGCCACCAAATCCAGCGCAGGCTGGGCGTTTGGATAATCGAGGGCAACGATGATTTTCGGGTCGCTCATACGGTCAATCCGTTCTCTTCGCTTCTGCGCGGCGAATAAGTTTCCCATCCGTGACAGGCAGGACAGTGCCAGTAGAACTGGCGCGCCTTGAAACCGCAGTTGTTGCAGAGGTACATCGCCAGCGGACGTGTGCGCTGGTGTACCAGGTTCTTCACCATCTCCACATCGGCGCGGCGGTCATCGGACATTTCCAGCAGGCGCGCTTCCAGCAATTTATCCAGCCCGAGCAAAGTCGGGTTGCGCTGCAACTCATCGCGCACCAGCGCGTACGCCGCTTCCGCACCATCGCGTTGCAGGATGGCATCAAACAGCACATTCATCAAGTCCAGGGAAGGATATTTAGCCAGATAGTATTGCAATTTGCTGATGCCGGCCTCCGCACGTCCGCTCCGGCGATAAGCCTCCAGCAGTCGTTCCGCCACCAGCGGCAGGTACTGTGTATTTTGCTGTTCGACGCGGCTCCAGATTTCAATGGCATCCATATAGTTCTGCGCCGCATACTCAATATCCCCCAACATCATGCTGGCACGCACCGCCTGTGGATGCCTCACCAATGCCTGCTTCAAATAGACGCGTGCCGTGTCCACCCGCTTGCGCGGCAGTTCGGCGGCAGCCAGTTCGCAATAGAAGAAGGCCGCTTCCATGTCATGCGGTTCACCCGAAATCATGCTCAGGTGTTGCGTCACGTCAATCGCCTTGAGCCAGTCTTTTTCTTTCTGGTACAACTCAAGCAGGAAGTCCAGTGCAGGCTTGGCATAAGGTGTGTCTTGCAAATCCTGGAACAGCGTCTCGGCGCGATCCAGTATGCCCGCCTTGAGATAGTCCTGTGCCAGCTCGAACAGCGCCTGCTGCCGCTTGTCTTCTTCCAGATCGGCGCGCTCGACCAGGTTCAGATGCATGCGTATGGCACGATCCACCTCGCCACGGCGGCGAAACAAACTACCCAGCGCAAAATGCAATTCGGCTGTCTGCGGATCGACCTTGACCACCTCGATAAATGCCTCGATGGCCTTGTCCTGTTGCTCGTTGAGCAGAAAATTGAGTCCTTGAAAATAGGAGCGCGGCAATGCGCTCGATTCGGACAGCAACTGTTTGATGTCAATGCGCGCCGCCAGCCACCCCATACCAAAGAACAACGGGAAAACCAGCAACATCCACGGTTCAAATTCCATAAATGACGGGCTGGCTCAAGACGGTTGTATGGGAATCTGCTGGGTCTCACCGACGCCAGCGAGTTTATTTTTCAGGCGCAACTCGCGCTTGAGTACGGAAATTTCCCGTCGCTGCCGGAAAACATTGCCCAGCACGGCAAGTATACCTGTGCCCACACCCACGGCAAAAAACAGCAACAGGACAACTACCAGTGATGCTTGCCATTCGTAGCCGAAAAAATAGCGCAGCACTACGGGCTGGTCGTTTTTTACGGCGAAGCCGAGCAGCATGAGAAACAAGGCGGCGCGCAACAGCCAAATCAGATAACGCATGATCCACCCGCAATAAATTTCATGTGCAATTCAGTCCAATATCCCCGGAAACAATAACACGAACAGACAGAAAATTGGCGGCACCATCTTGCGACAGGCCGCCAATCAGTTCACAGCAAAACCAACCCTCGACAGAGAGGCTCAGGGCATGCTTCGGGATGATGGATAATCGACCCGTTCCCGCAACTCCTTGCCTGCCTTGAAATGCGGCACGTGCTTGGCTGGCACCTGCACCTTATCGCCAGACTTTGGATTGCGTCCGGTCCGTGGCGGGCGATAGTTCAGCGAAAAACTGCCGAAGCCCCTGATCTCGATCCGCCCACCGCGTGTCAAAGTTCCTGCCATGGCATCAAGAATAACCTTGACCGCCAGTTCGGCATCCTTGGACAGCAGTTGCGGATAACGCTCAGCCAGTTTGTCGATAAGATCAGAACGAGTCATTTCACCGCCCCTTACTGTGCTTCAACCTTGCTGGTATCCATCTTGGCCTTGAGCAATGCGCCCAGATTGGTGGTTCCGGCAGATGCCTTGTTATCCGCAGTGAATTTCTGCATCGCAGCCGTTTCCTCGGCCTTGTCCAGCGCCTTGATCGACAGGTTGATGCCGCGATTCTTGCGGTCCACATTGACAATCACCGCCTTTATCGCATCGCCTTCCTTGAAGTGAAGGCGGATATCTTCAACGCGGTCAACGGACACTTCAGATGCCTTGAGGTAACCCTCAATATCGCCGTCCAGGGTAATCGTTGCGCCCTTGGCATCAATCGCCTTGACCACACCGCTCACTACACTACCCTTGTCATATGTTGCGATATAATTATTGAACGGATCCCCATCCATCTGCTTGATGCCCAGCGAGATACGTTCGCGCTCCACGTCGATTGCCAGCACCACAGCCTCGATTTCATCGCCTTTCTTGTAGTTGCGCACGGCCTCTTCGCCGGGCACGGCCCACGACAGGTCGGACAGGTGCACCAAGCCGTCAATACCGCCATCCAGCCCGATAAAGACGCCGAAGTCGGTAATGGACTTGACTTGTCCCTTCACCTTGTCGCCCTTCTTGTGGTTCAAGGCGAAATCATCCCATGGGTTGGATTGGCACTGTTTCATGCCCAGCGAAATGCGGCGGCGCGCCTCGTCTATTTCCAGGATCATCACTTCGACCTCGTCGCCCAGTGCAACCACCTTGGACGGATGCACATTCTTGTTGGTCCAGTCCATTTCGGACACATGCACCAAGCCTTCGATACCCTGCTCTATTTCCACAAATGAACCATAATCGGTCAGGTTGGTCACCTTGCCGAACAAACGGGTGCCTTGCGGATAGCGGCGCGCCAGCCCGGTCCACGGGTCATCGCCCATCTGCTTGATGCCGAGGGAAACGCGGTTCTTCTCCTGGTCGAACTTGAGTATTTTGGCTTCGACTTCGTCGCCCACAGCCAGCACCTCGGAAGGATGCTTGACGCGGCGCCATGCCAGATCGGTGATGTGCAACAGGCCGTCGATACCGCCCAGATCCACGAATGCGCCGTAGTCGGTGATGTTTTTCACGATACCCTTGACGATTGCGCCCTCTTTCAGGTTTTCCATGATCGCCTGGCGATCCGCACCTGCGCTGGCTTCCAGCACGGCGCGACGCGACACCACCACGTTATTGCGCTTGCGATCCAGCTTGATGATCTTCAATTCCATGGTCTTGTTCTCGTACGGCGTGGTGTCCTTGACCGGGCGGATATCCACCAGCGAACCGGGCAGGAAGGCGCGTATGCCATTCACCATGGCCGTCAGACCACCCTTGACCTTGCCGCTGACAAAGCCCTCGACGATCTTGCCTTCCTCCATTGCGACTTCCAGATCACGCCATGCAGCCAGGCGCTTGGCTTTCTCGCGCGACAGCTTGGTCTCGCCATAGCCGTTTTCCAGCGACTCGATCGCTACGGTAATGAAATCACCGGGCTTGACCTCGATTTCGCCCACTGCGTTGAGGAATTCCTCGGACGGAATAAAACTTTCTGATTTGAGGCCGGCATTCACCACCACTACATTGTGATCGATGCGCACGACTTGCGCGGTGATCAATTCACCCGCGCGCATTTCCTTGCGCGTCAGGCTTTCTTCAAACAGGGAGGCAAAACTTTCCATATCGTTTACGGCAGCGTTAGCAGTCATTTTAAGAGTATCCAGAACAAATCCGCTTTGGGCGGGGGTTGGTTAAAAATCCCGAACGATGGGCTCGTTGCGGGGCTAAAATTTATAACGCGCGGTAGCGTGCCAGCACTTCCTGCACCGCCTGCTCGATGGTCAAGTCGGTGGTGTCGAGCAAACTTGCTCCCGGCGCCTGTTGCAGGGGAGCCACGCTACGCTGTGAATCTCTCGCGTCGCGCGCGCGAATATCCTGCAAAAGGGCGGCGATATTAGCACTCATTTCTTTTTCTTTCAACCCCAATCCTTTTTCCATCAATTGCTTATATCTGCGTTCCGCCCGCGCATCAGCGCTGGCGGCGAGGAACACTTTCAAGGCTGCGTCGGGAAAAACCACCGACGCCATGTCGCGCCCATCCGTGACCAGACCCGGCGCGCGACGGAAGGCATGTTGCTTATCCAGTAGTGCGGCACGCACCCCTGGCAACGCTGCAACTTTTGAAGCCATGCCAGCGCATTGCTCGGAACGCAACTCCTCACCCATCTTTTCGCCATCCAGCCAGATGTCCGCGCCCTCGAAGCGGATGTCCATACCTGCTGCCAATCGCGCCAATTGGTCTTCCGCATCCAGCGCCACGCCGTGTTTCTGCGCGGCCAGCGCCAGCAGCCGATACAAGGCGCCGCTATCGAGATAATGAAAACCCAACGCCTGCGCCACCAGTTGCGCCACGGTGCCCTTGCCGGATGCCGAGGGCCCGTCGATGGCGATCACCGGCACAACAGGCTCCCTCTCCCTCCGGG
>JAQTOM010000009.1:0-15780 GCA_028713345.1 Gallionellaceae bacterium
TGCGGCCAGGCCGCCAGAAATTCTTTCCAGTGCGGCTCGTCTAATTTACCCAGAGTGCTGCGTACCAGTTCACATTCTTTCTCATAACGCGCCTTGGTGAACTGCCCGCGCATCAGCTGGAAGCGCGCAAACACCAGATACGTATTTACTACATCGGTCTCGCAGTAGTTGCGAATCTCGTCCAGCTTGCCCTGCTGGTAAGCCTCCCACACCTTGCTGCCGTCCATGCCCAGCTTGCCGGGGAAGCCGATGAGTTTAGCCAGTTCGTCCAGCGGCGCATTGGCGCGACCGGTGTAGAGGGCGAGCAAATCCATCAGGTCGAGGTGGCGCGTGTGATAGCGGCTGATGTAATTGTTCCACTTGAAGTCGCGGTCGTCCTCGCCCATATCCCAGTAGCGCGGGCACTGCACGCCGTGGATCAGGCCGCGATAATGCAGCACCGGCAGGTCGAAGCCGCCGCCATTCCATGACACCAGTTGCGGCGTATATTTTTCGATGCCGTCGAAGAAGCGCTGGATGATGCTGCCTTCGTCGTCTTCCAGTCCGCCCAGCGACCACACGCGGAAACTGTCGCCCTCACGCAGTGCGCAGGAAATGGCCGCAATGCGCTGCAGGTGGTGTTGCAGGAAATCGCTGCCGGTCTTCTGGCGGCGCATCTGGAAGGCCATCTCCGCCACATCCTTATCGCTCACGGCTGCGTCGAGTCCATGCAAAGCGCGCAGCCCGGCAATGTCGGGAATGGTTTCGATGTCAAAAACAAGGGTCGGATTCATACTTCAGGAAATCTGCGAATTGGGCAGTGCGATTGTAGCCCATCGCGCCGATGGCTGGAATGCGGAAAACGGCATGCTCACCAGGCCGCGGCAGGATTTGATAAACTGCGCACGCCATGAGACTGCCCCGCACTGCCTTGCTGCTCTGCCTTACCCTTGCGCTGTACCCGGCTTGGGCAGGAACAATCACACTCAGTATTGGCAAACAAACCGTCTACGCCGAGGTTGTTGACACGCCGCAAAGCCGCGAGCGCGGCCTGATGCAACGCGATCACCTGTGTGCCAATTGCGGCATGCTGTTCGTATTCGAAAACCCGGGCAGGCTCAGCTTCTGGATGAAAGATACCACGCTGCCGCTTGCCATCGCCTTTATTGCCGCCGATGGCACCATCGTCAATATCGAGGAGATGCAGCCCGATACCACAGGCTCCCATGTCGCACAAAATGATGCGCTATACGCGCTGGAAATGAACCGCAACTGGTTTTCCAAAAACGGTATCAGGCCGGATGACAAGGTGCGGGGGATACCGCAAACCTTAAAGGCACATCGGGAATAAATCCAGGATTCAGGTTAAAACACCCGGCATTTATTTGGCTGAACCAAGTTGGGGTATCTCCTTGCCGCTATTGATCCGGCACGGATTAAACTAAACCACCGTTCGTGCTGAGCATGTCGAAGCACATGAATCCGTACACATTTCGACAGGCTCAATGCGAACGGATTCATGGATAAAGTGTGCCGAACCTATAGCACGGTTGCGCCCGCCATCTTTCGATTGCTACATTATTTCGTCGCACTCCTGGCAGGCAGCAGGGAACCTGGTTTCTTGATGGGATTATGCTGGCGCACCCGCACAACTTGGCGTCACGCAATCTGCCGCTTTGGAGTGAGCATGGGGGATATGCATTTTCTTTCCCACCCCCGCCAATATCCTGCAAGAAGAGCCGCACCTTTTATATTCGTGCCGGAGGGAGAAGGGCAACAAGCTCTTCCCCGCCGTAACGCCCCACTTGTCAGGCGAAATTTTTCGTTGCAAAGTCCCAATTTACCAGGTTGGAGAGGAAGGTCTCGACATACTTGGCGCGCAGGTTGCGGTAGTCTATGTAATAGGCATGTTCCCACACGTCCACGCACAACAGCGCCTTGTCGCCGGTGGTGAGCGGTGTGCCGGCGGCGCCCATATTGACGATATCCACAGAGCCATCGGCCTTCTTCACCAGCCAGGTCCAGCCAGAACCGAAGTTGCCTACGGCAGAAGTTTGAAAGGCTTTCTTGAAGTCATCGAAACTGCCCCATTTTTTGCTGATGGCATCCTTCAGCGCGCCACCCGGTGTTCCGCCACCATTGGGCTTCATGCAATTCCAGAAGAAGGTGTGGTTCCATACCTGCGCGGAGTTGTTGTAAATGCCACCGGAAGATTTCCTGATGATATCCTCCAGCGCGGCATTTTCAAATTCGGTGCTCTTGATCAAATTATTCAGGTTGGTTACATAGGCCTGATGGTGTTTGGCATAGTGATACTCGAAAGTTTCCTTGGACATATGCGGTTGCAGCGCATCCATCGCATAGGGCAGAGAGGGTAGTGCGTGTTCCATCACGTTCTCCTTGTGTAATATTCCTTCGGAGTCCGATTCTAGCCAAATACCTGCCGACAAACAATAATGATTTTGCCTATGAACAAAGCACTGCTTGGCATGGCGAAGAGGCAGTCCGTGAAGCGGGAAGTGCAGCCTTGCCGGGGTGGCAAGAGCGATTCGGGACAGGAGAAACACGCATGGAACATGCCCGGCATTGCTGGCCGGATGGTCTTATCAGCGCAGGCGCGGCCATGGCTGCTGAAAGCCGCATTTTCTCTTTAAAAGGTTGGTGCCGGGAGCGAGACTCGAACTCGCACACCATTTCTGACACTGGATTTTGAGTCCAGCGCGTCTACCGATTCCGCCATCCCGGCCAAGAACGTTGGATTATCCATGAAATGGCCTGTTTCATCAAGGCGCGCAGGCTTATTTCATATTGATATGCACCTCATTCTTGCAGCTGGTTGCTGGCAAGAAATGCCTGCTCCATTCCCGGTCGTCCATGCCAATAGCCGTTGCAGGCCGCTTCCGGCATCAGCTTCTCCATTTGCTGCGCGGCGAGCTCGGGGCTTACCCGTTGCTCTGCGCGGTCATGGAACAGGCGGATAATTTCCGCGGTATGTGCGGACTGCGGGCTGATGCGCAGCACATCCACACCGAGATCGCGCAACGAATCCAGGTCGCCGAGCAAGTTGTACATCAGGGCGGATTGGGTCTGGATGCCGTTTATCACCAGAAATGGTTTGCCCTCGCGGGTGCGCATGGTCTTGCCGTCAGGGTCATCGAGGCAGAGGAAACGGCAATCATCCTTGGGCAGGTTGTGAAAGCGCGCGGTGAAACAGCGCGAGGAAAAAGCCAGCGGCAGCCTGCCGTAGGAAAATACCTCGGTTTCCATTTCTGCCGGGCGCGCTTGCTGTAGCGGCTGCAACGCTTCGCTCGACATTTCCACCGGCATGACCCAGCGCTGTGCGCCGAGAGTGGCCATCAGGTTCAGGGTCTGCGGGTTGTAGATGTTGAGGTAGGGGCCGGCGATGAAAGGCGTGCGGCCTTGCAGCAAATGCACTGCCCCCATGTCGTTGGCTTCCACCGCGAATTCGCCATTTTCCGTGATCCGGTGCAGGGTCTTCAGGTCGGACTCGGATTCGATCAGCGTCAGCGTGGAAAGAACTACTTTCTTGCCCGCGTTAGCCAGCATTTTCGCCAGCTCCAGCCAGTCGGCCAGACGCAAGATATGGCGCCTTGAGCAAACGGTTTCGCCGAGGTAAACGATGTCTACCGGAGAGGCGGCGACCTCCTCATAGAATGCCTGCAATTTTTCCTGTGTCCAGTAGTAGAGGACTGGACCAAGCGCGAGTTTCATTTAAGGGTACCTCTAAAAATTCAGATTTTAGTTTCGGCATAACCTAAAGATTAGCCTGCACAGCAACTTTGTTGTATCTCAACTGCTGCGTTGCGGCAGCGGGGTAAGCAGGCAAGCCGCATGGCGGCTGCTCGCAAAAAATTTCTTGCTTACATATTACCTATATGCGGCACTGCGAGATTTTTTCCGCGCCTTGCATTTGGGCGAACTCTGAATTTTTAGAGGCACCCTTAGGTTTTAATCACTGAATTTATTTATTTCCAGGGCCGATAGTAAGCGCCCAGGGTGTGTTGCTGGCCTTCGGAGATTTTGCCCAGCGCGGCAGTCCATGCCGGTTTGACGGAGAAATCCTTGGGGTTCTTCGTGCACTGGTCGATCGCTTCGCGCCACACGCTGGTGACCTGCGCCACGTAGGCCGGGCTTCTTTGCCGCCCTTCGATCTTGAGGCCGCGTATTTTTACGCGCAGCAGTTCCGGCAGCAGCTCCAGCGTATTCAGGCTGGTCGGCTCTTCCATGGCGTAATAGGTTGCCCCTTCCACCTCGAAGCGCCCCTTGCACAACGTGGGATAGCCCGCGTTTTCATCGTCGGCGTAACGGTCGATCAGCACGCCGTTGAGGCGCGACTCCAGCCCGGTTGCGGTCTTCTGCCAGCGCACCGCCTTGGGCGGCGAGCATACGCCGCAGTTGTTGGGGGATTCTCCCGTGACATAGGAAGAGAGCGAGCAGCGCCCTTCGACCATGACGCACAGCCCGCCGAAGCCGAACAGCTCGAGTTCCACCGGCGTGCCGGCAGCCAGTTCCTCGACCTGGGCGAACGACAGCACGCGCGGCAGCACCGCGCGTTTGATGCCGAAGTGCTCGTGGTAAAAATTGATGGCCTCGTAATTGGTGGCGGAACCCTGCACCGAAAGATGCAGGTGCAGTTGGGGATGGGTCTTCATGGCATATTGCATGAGGCCGGGATCGGCCAGGATGATCGCATCCATGCCATTGTCGGCGGCCTGGTCAACGGCGCGTTCCCAGCGTTCCCAGCCTTGGGAGCGCGGGTAGGTGTTGAGCGCCAGCAACACCTTGGCGCCTTTCGCGTGCGCATATTCGACACCCGCCCGCGTATTGGCTGCATCGAAATTCAGCCCGGTAAAGTTGCGGGCATTGGTGTCGTCGCGGAAACCCATGTAGACGCAGTCCGCACCGTTGTCCACGGCGGCTTTCAGCGCGGGCAGGCTGCCTGCCGGGCAAACCAGTTCCAGCTTGTAATCAGGCTGCATAAGGAATCTCCTCTCGGGCGGCTGGCGGTTTTGCAAACTCTCCCTGACGATGGCCGCGACGTTTCAGTTCCAGTTCGATGCCGTTCAGGATATTCCATTTTTGCGAGCACCATGCGGGGGCAAGCAGAATATCTTTCGATGCTGTGCCGGTGACGCGGTGGTACAGGATGTGCGGCGGGGTGCGCTCGATCAGGTCGGCTGCGATGCGGATGTAATCGGCCAGCTCCAGCGGCTGATAATCGCCGCGCCGCCATTCGATGGCCAGCACGGTATTTTTAACCACATGCAGCGGATGCAGCTTGAGGCCGTCTGTTCCCAATGCCAGCACGGTATCGAGCGAGGCGTGGTAATGGTATTCCGTTTCGCCGGGAAGGCCGACGATCAGGTGGGTGCATACCGGGATGCCGCGCTCTCTTGCGGCGACCACAGTTTTTTCATATTCCTTCAGGCCGTGGCCGCGATTCACGCGCTTGAGGGTTTCGTCGAAGGCCGATTGCAGGCCGAGTTCCAGCCACACCACCAGCCCGCGGCGTTGATAGCTCTCCAGCAAATCCAGCACCGCATCGGGGACGCAATCCGGGCGTGTGCCGATGGACAGGCCCACCATATCCGGCTCGGCCAGCGCTTCTTCATAAAGCGCCGTCAGTTCCTCGACATCGGCGTAGGTGTTGGTATAGGCCTGAAAATAGGCAAGGAAGCGGCGCGCCCTGGTGCCCTTGCCTATGGAGTGCTTGCCGCTCCTGATCTGTTCGGAAAGCGAGGGGGGAATGCGTCCGTTCGGGCTGAACGAGGCATTGTTGCAGAAGGTGCAGCCGCCCATGCCTTTGGCGCCGTCGCGGTTGGGGCAAGTCATGCCGGCATCGAGCGCGATCTTGTGCACCCGCTCGCCGTGCTGCTGCAGCATGTACTGCCCGAAGGTATGAATATAGTCAGAGAGTGCCATCGGGAAAGCTTTTTATATGCGGCGCAATTCGTGGTTAGTGATCAAGGCAATGGTGAATAGCAGCAAGGCACCGGCCTGGTGGGTCGCGGCCAGATGAACGGGCACCACGAGCAGCAGGGTGCATATTCCCAAGGCAATCTGCACCACCAGCATGGCCAGGAACAGGTTGCAATACAGACGGGCGCGGCCGGGCAGCATGATTTTTCTGGAGCGCAGCCAGAATAGCGGAATCAGGAAAGCCAGCAGCCAGGCGATCAGCCGGTGGTCGAATTGCACCGTGGCGAGGTTCTCGAAAAGATTCAGGTACCACGGTTCAAGCTGGAAAATATCCTCGGGAATAAAATTCCCGCCCATCAGGGGAAAGGTGTTGTAGGTGAAGCCGGCTCGTGTCCCGGCGACAAAGCCGCCCGACAGCACCATGACAAAAATCAGGCTGGCAAGTATTGTCGAGAACTTTTGCAGGGAGCGATGATCACCATCGGTTCGGGTGGTGGCGGTTTTGGGGAAGAGCAAACCCAGCGCCGTCCAGAGAATGGCGGTGTAGATCAGGAACGCCAGCCCCAGGTGCGCCGTCAGCCGGTATTGGCTGACATGCGGATTGTCCACCAGCCCGCTTGCCACCATGTACCAGCCCATTCCGCCCTGCAGTCCACCCAGTAAAAAAATCCCCGCGAATTTAAGCATCAGGGGCTTGTCTATTTTCTTGCGCGCCAGAAAATACAGGAACGGCAGCAGAAAGACCAGGCCGATGCTGCGGCCCAGCAGGCGGTGAAAATACTCCCACCAGAAAATGCCCTTGAATTCTTCCAGCGCCATGCCGCGGTTTACTTTCAGGTACTCCGGCGTCTGCTGGTACTTATGGAATACCTCGTCCCACTGCACCTGATTCAAGGGGGGGATAGTACCTATCAGCGGCTTCCATTCGACCATGGAAAGCCCGGAGTGGGTGAGGCGGGTTACTCCACCCACCACCACCATGGCGAATATCATTGCGCAACACACCAGAAGCCATGTTGCAACCTGTTTTCTTGACGCTTGATCCATTGTTATATCCAAACCCTATCTGATATTTTTTGAAAAGGTGCGCACCCTGCGCACCTGCCGCGCTGCCTTACTCGGGCTTTTGAGCAGTTTCAGTTTCCCTCAAGTAACAGAAGCCAATATTTTTTACGGCGTACTCGTGGCATGACTCATAGTCGTGCCACCTGCATTCAGTCCCCCATGTAACCACGCAATAAGGCGCTTCCTCCGGTGCAGGAGGGACATCGACAATGCAATCCCCGGAGTTTCCGATTGCACGTTTGCACTCAGCGTAAGAGCTATATATACAATCGTCCACACGAATAGTTCCATCCGGCAATGCAGAACAGTACAGGGCCGCAAGCGCATATTGCGGAAATGCGACGGCAATGCATAACATGAGGCCGGTAAGAATTTTTCTGGCTTGCATAATAATTTAAGTAACCTTTTTAGCATTGTGCCCGGCAACCGCGGCCAGGGAATACAACCCCAGCGGTTTATCCCGCTTGGTGGCAAGCAGCATAACGTCCCTGAGATTTGATATGGATTTAATCAGCGCTGAAACTGGTAGAATCATAACTGGTTTGCCGAGGTGTTATTTTACACGACAGTTTGCCAAGCCTGATACTTTGCCGCTGCATTGCCATCAACCGGGCCGCATTCGAACGGACGGGTTGAAGGTCGTATCCCAAGCACATGGACGGGAAGGGCTTTGTGGCTGGTCTGAAGCCTCATGCTGACTGGTGGTAAAGACTAACATCTTGCTGCATTTCTGTAAAATCAGTGCAATAACCCGAGAAGCATTCCCAATATAGAACTGTGGGCACAGGTAAGGAGCACCCAAATGGACAGGTTGAAATACATATCAATTTCAGGCATGGCTTGCTTGACGCTTACCTTTTTTCCGGCAATCGGTTGGGCAGACAGCACGCCATGCGAGAAAAACTTTACCGCCAAAGAAGGTGTGCTCGGCAGGCAAATATACAATACATGGCAGGTATTACCGGAAATAACGCCACAAAAGGCTTTCCGGCGCGCTTACCTATACTTGATAAGGGAAGGATGGGCAATCAACCTGGCCGACAAGGAGTTCGGGGTAATTTCCGCGGCGCAACAGGGCGTATCCTCTGGCGAAGGCGGCAAGGCTGCACCTTTGAACGTGCTCATCGAAGACCTGGGTGATAGCGGCGGAGGCATGAGCCCCAAGGGCATCAAGGCCACAGTAACCTTTTCAATTCCCGGCGGGCTTCATGCATCCGAAGACGGGGTTCGAAAGAGTTTTTGCGATATGCTGGCTGACATCAAGAGGTAGCCGCATTCTTGCTTGCTGCGGCCAGCGCTATTCCTCACGCTGTGCAGATAGCTTGATATAATGCACCGAGAAGGCGCATGGTGCGTACTGTGGCTGCATCCAAATATCGGGGTTGTTCCATATTTGATTGCGCACGGTTTGCCATCATCCCGGCCAGCTTGTTTAACCGGCATAAATCTGGAGTAATGTTTCATGCATAAAAGCACGCCGTATATCCTCGAAGTAAGGCCCAGGATTCCAGCACGTTTAGCCCGGCTCGAAGAGCTGGCCAACAATTTATGGTATAGCTGGGATTTGCCCACGCGTGACTTGTTTTCGCATATTCACCGCAGTCTTTGGGAGACGATAGGCCACAACCCGAAGGCATTCCTGCGCAATGTAAGTGAGCAGCGCCTGCTTGATGCGGCCGAGGACCCGATTTTTTCGGTTAGTTATAACAGCGTCCTGACGGCCTACGATTCTTACCACACCAAACCGGCACGCAACAGCCATATCGAAGGATTTGCGGAAAATGACCTGGTGGCCTATTTCTGCGCCGAGTTCGGTTTTCACGAAAGCTTTCCTATTTATTCCGGCGGCTTGGGTATCCTGGCAGGGGACCATTGCAAATCCGCCAGCGACATGCATCTGCCGTTTGTCGGTGTCGGCCTGCTTTATCGCCGGGGTTATTTCCACCAGACCATAGATGGCGATGGTAACCAGAATGCCTTTTATACCGACTCCGAATTCGAGAGCCTGCCGATTTCCCCGGTATTGCGCGGGGATGGTTCGGAGGTGCATGTAAGCGTGGATTTGCCGGGGCGTAGTGTGGCAATAAAGGTCTGGCTGGCACGTGTGGGCAATGTCACGTTGTACCTGCTGGACACCGATCTTGTTGAGAACTCCTTGCATGATCGCGTCATCACGCATCACCTGTACGGCGGCGACAAATCCATGCGTATCGAGCAGGAAATCGTGCTCGGTATCGGGGGGGTGCGTGCGCTTGCGGCAATGGGTATCAAGCCGACTGCGTGGCACATCAATGAAGGCCATGCTGCATTCCAGCTGTTGGAGCGCATCCGCATCCTGGTTGGGCAGGGTGAAGATTTTTCAAGCGCGCTCGAGGCGGTTGCCGCCCACACGATATTTACCACGCATACGCCTGTACCGGCGGGGCATGACCATTTCAACCACGGCATGCTGGCACCCTACTTTGAGAGTTACTACCCACAACTGAAAATCGGCCGCGAGGAATTCCTCGCGTTGGGCCATACCTCGGATTCGCCGGATTTCAATATGACCGCGCTGGCCATTCGCTGCTCGCGTTTCCAGAATGGCGTGTCACGCATCCACGGCAAGGTTTCTTCCAGCATATGTGCCGAAATGTGGCCGGAAATCGAGGAAGAAGAAAACCCCATGAGCTATGTCACCAACGGGGTGCATATGCCAACCTTTCTGGCCAAGGAATGGTCGGAAGTATTTGTGCGCTTCCTTGGCTGGGACTGGAGTCAACGCCTGGGAGACGTAACTTGCTGGAAGCGGATAGACAGCATTCCGGATCATCAATTCTGGAGCGTGCGCGAATCGATCAAGTCGAGAATGTTGCAACTCATACGTTACCTCGTCAGCCAGCAGCATTTGCGCAACCAGGGCTCGGAAGCGCATCTTGAGCGTATCCTGAAGTACGCCGACCCGGCCAACCCGAATGTGCTTACCATCGGCTTTGGGCGGCGCTTTGCAACCTACAAGCGCGCAACGCTGCTGTTCGAAAACCTGGACTGGCTGCGCCAGATAATGGGTGACCCCGAGCGTCCGGTATTGTTCATTTTCGCCGGCAAGGCACACCCTGCCGATATTCCCGGGCAGGACTTGATCCGGCGGGTCAAGCAGGTTTCGAACATGCCGGAATTCCAGGGCAAAATACTGATGATCGAGGGCTATGACCTGCGGTTGGGCCGGCGCATGGTGTCAGGGGTGGATGTGTGGCTGAACAACCCGTTGTATCCGCTTGAAGCAAGCGGTACTTCCGGCATGAAGGCAGCGATGAACGGTGTACTCAACCTCTCCGTTCTGGACGGCTGGTGGGGCGAGGGTTACGACGGCAATAACGGATGGGCAATAAAGCCGGTTTCGGAAACACTGCCGGAAGCGCAGCGCAACCGCGAAGAAAGCCAGACGCTGTACGAATTGCTCCAGGACCGGGTTATTCCGACCTACTACGACCGCAACAAGATGGGTTATTCACCGGAATGGGTGAAGATGTCCAAGAATTCCATCGCCACCCTGTTGCCGCGTTTCAATTCCACGCGCATGGTGGGCGAGTATGTGGCCAATAATTATGTGCCGGCAACCCGTCAGTACCGCAAATTTTGCGACAATAATTTTGCAGGTGCACATCAGGTTGCAGCCTGGAAAACTGCTGTTCGCCAGGCATGGCCAGGTGTAACGATCCGCCTCCTGAATACGCCCAGGCACAGTATCGCATTCAGGGATGAGGTACATATTGAAGTGGGTGTCAGGCTGAACGGACTCAAGCCTGCGGACGTGGTGGTAGAAATGCTTATCGGCCACATGCTCAACAAGGCAGGTCTCAAGCAGCCGGTAAAACATAAATTCGGCGCACAAGGTGACGTTAATGAGTCGGGTGAACAGGTTTTTGTACTGGAATTGTCACCTGAACAATGTGGCAAGCTCGAATATCGCATACGGGTTTATCCACACCACGACATGCTGACGCACCCGTTTGAGATGGGTTGTATGCGTTGGTTGTAACGGACGTTGTATGACTTGTCGCTTGCCGGTTTTTAATTGCTTATGAAAGATTTTCTCAGTACCCTTTGCTATCCGCTGATAGCGGATAGCAAAGCTGACCTCGTGTACATGAATAATTACACCACCCTGCCTCAAAACTTTCCTGTCCGCCAAGTGGAATCTGCGGGGATGGGCAGCCTTTTGCACAATGTGAGAAATCCTGTACGGCCTTTGCCAAATTCGTGAAACATCTGGATTAATTAATGCGGTTACTGTTTGTTACTTCTGAAGTCGCGCCACTGGTCAAGACTGGTGGTTTGGCCGATGTCAGCGCCGCGTTGCCGGCGGCGCTACGGGATACGGGCGTGGATGTGCATGTGCTGTTACCGGGTTATGCGCAAGTGCTGAAGGCGTTGCCGCCGCTTCAGGCCGTTGCCGGTTTTGCCGACTTGCCGGGCTTCCCCGAGGCGAGGCTGTTGGCTGGTGCATTGCCGAATGGCGTGCCACTCTGGGTGGTTGACTGCCCTGAGCTGTACCTGCGCGGCGGCGGCCCCTATCAGGATGAGCACGGCGTTGACTGGATAGACAACGCGTTGCGCTTCGGCCTGTTGTCGAAAATTGCCGCCGTGTTGGGCAGCGCGGATTCCCCGCTGGACTGGAAGCCTGATGTAGTGCATTGCAACGACTGGCAGTCCGCCCTGGCGCCGGCCTATCTGCATTTTGCCAATGATGCGGCGCCCTGTGTGGTGACTGTGCATAATCTCGCGTTTCAGGGTACGTTCCCGCCGCAGGCAGCGGCAAGTATGGGATTGCCGGCGGAATGTTTTCAGCCGGAAGGCGTGGAGTTTTACGGCAACCTGTCCTTCCTGAAAGCAGGCCTGTATTACGCCGATCACATCACCACGGTAAGCCCATCATACGCAGAAGAAATCCAGACCGCCGCACTGGGGTTCGGGTTGCAAGGTTTGCTTGCCCACCGGCGCAATGTTTTGACCGGTATCCTGAACGGCATTGATACCGAAGAATGGAACCCGGCTACAGACCCCGACATTGCCCAGACTTACGATGCCGGAAGGTTACAAGCCAAATCTGCGAACAAGCGTGAACTGCAAAAACGCATGGGGCTGCATCCTGATCCCAGGGTGCCGTTGTTTGGATTGGTAAGCCGCTTCACGCACCAGAAGGGGCTGGATATAGTGCTCGAAATCGCACCGCAATTGATAGCCTTGCCGGCACAGTTGGTGTTGCTGGGCAGCGGCGATGCTGAAATGCAGCGCACGGCACTGGAACTTTCGCATCGTTACTCCGGGCAGGTTAGCGCATATGTGGGTTTCGATGAAGGCTTGTCGCACCTGATCGAAGCGGGCGCGGATATATTCCTGATGCCGTCGCGCTTCGAGCCGTGCGGCCTCAACCAGATGTACAGCCAGCGTTACGGTACGCCGCCCGTGGTGCATGCGACCGGAGGCCTGATCGACTCCGTGGTGGATTGTAATGCAGCCTCGCTGAAACGGGGCGAGGCCAGCGGATTCGTGTTTGACAGCATGGACGCCATCGGCTTGCTGACCGCTGCGCAGCGTGCCGTGGCGGCATTCCATGACGAAAAAGTTTGGCGGGCATTGCAGCTTAACGGGATGGGCAGGGATTTTGGCTGGGATAAGAGCGCTACGGCTTATCGTGATATTTATGCGCGGCTGATGCTGCGGTAACTGATAACAATGCAGTGCGGGTTGCCGGTAAATTTCCGGGCGGAGCCCGGCCTGGGGTACAAGGGGAAATATGCAAAATCTGTGGGAGGATGCTGCTGCGGCGGCCCAAAACGGCGAACTCGAACTGCGCGTGTATACCTCGCGCCTGCTCGGGAGGGATAAATCTCTGGTGTTGCACGGCGGCGGCAACACTTCGGTAAAGACCACCGAAAAAAACCTGTTCGGCGAGGAAGAGCCGGTACTTTATGTAAAGGGCAGCGGCTGGGACTTGGAAGCCATTGAAGCCGCCGGATTTTCGCCGGTTCGATTGGAGCATTTGCGGAGGCTGGCGGAACTGCCCGCCCTTTCCGACCCGGAAATGGTCAATCAACTGCTGACTCACCAGACACGGGCCAACGCGCCGGTTCCGTCGGTGGAGGCCATACTCCATGCCATCCTGCCTTACCCGTACGTGGACCACACGCATGCCGACGCCATTATTTCGATTACCAACACGGAGGATGGCGAGGCGAGGATACGCGAGATTTATGGGGATACGGTAGTGGTGGTTCCCTATGTCATGCCGGGATTCGATCTAGCCAGGCTTTGCGCCGAGCGTTTTGACGCAGAGGCGGGGCCGCACACCATCGGCATGGTGCTGTTGAATCATGGCATCTTTTCATTCGGACAGGATGCAAAAGAATCCTACGAAAGGATGATCGGCCTGGTCGCGCGCGCCGAGGATTATCTCAAACGCTACAACGCATGGGATGTGCCGCCGGTAGCCGATACCCTGGTTAAAGTGGAAGTCGCAGGGGATATGGCCAGGCTGCGGCTCGATCTTTCAAAAGCGGCAGGCTTCCCGCTTATCGTATCCAGGCATGCCGAAGACAAGTATCTATCCTTCGCGCGCCGCGACGATATCGCTTCGATCTCCCAGCAAGGCCCGGCCACACCGGATCATGTGATCCGCACCAAACGCTTGCCGCTGCTGGGGCGGGATGTGGCGGCGTATGTCGAGGGCTACCAGAAATATTTTGCAAGCCATGAGCCATTGGCGCAAGAGCGCAAAACCATGCTGGATGCCGCGCCACGGGTGGTGCTGGATAGCGCGCTCGGGATGTGCGCTGTAGGCAAGAGCGCGCAGGATGCGGCGGTGGTCGCCGATATCTATGGGCACACCATCGACATCATCTTGCGTGCCACCGCCCTGGGTGGCTATCAGGCGCTGCCGGCGAAGGATATTTTCGATGTCGAATACTGGGATCTGGAGCAGGCCAAGCTGCGCAAGGGCGGCAAGCTATTGCCATTCAGCGGCGAGGTGGCGCTGGTCACCGGCGCAGCATCCGGCATCGGCAGGGCCTGTGTCGAATCCTTGCTGGTGCGCGGGGCGGCGGTGGTGGCGCTCGATGTGGATGCCGCGGTCGTTACCATGAAGAACGGCGCGAACTTCCTCGGACTGCAATGCGACCTCACCTCGGAAACGCAGTTCAAGCAGGCACTGGAACAGGGTATGGAAAAATTTGGCGGCCTCGACATGCTGGTGCTGAACGCGGGCATCTTCCCCGGCGGCTGCCGCATCGAATCGCTCAAGACCGAGGAATGGCAGCGCGTGATGCGCATCAACCTCGACGCCAACCTGATGCTGATGCGCGAATGCCATCCCTTGCTCAAGCTGGCACCGCGCGGCGGACGGGTGGTGGTGATCGGCTCGAAAAACGTGCCCGCGCCCGGCCCGGGCGCCGCCGCCTACTCGGCATCCAAGGCTGCGCTCAACCAGCTGGCACGCGTCGCGGCGCTGGAGTGGGGCGCCGACAACATCCGCATCAACTCGCTGCACCCGAATGCCGTGTTCGACACCGGCCTGTGGACGCCGGAAGTGCTGGCCGCGCGCGCCAGGCATTACGGCTTGACCGTGGACGAATACAAGAAGAACAACGTGCTCAAGACCGAAGTAACCAGCCGCGATGTGGCGGAACTGGCGGCAGAATTGTGCGGCTCGCTGTTTGCCAAGACGACCGGGGCACAGATCCCGGTAGATGGCGGCAACGATCGGGTGATTTAACGTAGGATGTGGTGAGCTTGCGAACCGCATCAATCGCGAGCTGCATAGCCATTCCACTAAACGAGCAAACTACGTTCGTTAAGGTTAACGATGCGGTTCCTGCGTCACCGCATCCTACGAGAGCTATAAGGGAGAAAATAATGAGCAATTCCATTTTAGGCATCATCGGCGGCAGCGGCGTGTATGACATAGACGGCCTCGTCAACAAGCGCTGGGTGGCTGTGTCATCGCCATTCGGTGCGCCTTCCGACGAACTGCTGTTTGGCGAACTGAACGGGCAGCAACTGGTATTCCTGCCGCGCCACGGACGCGGGCACAAGATTCCGCCTTCCGAAATCAATTTCCGCGCCAATATAGACGCTCTGAAACGCGCAGGTGTAACCGAAGTGATTTCCGTGAGCGCGGTGGGATCGTTGCGCGAGCATCTGGCTCCTGGCATGTTCGTGATCGTGGATCAGTTCATCGACCGTACCTTTGCGCGCAACAAGTCCTTCTTCGGCACGGGGCTGGTGGCGCATGTTTCCATGGCGCATCCGGTATGCAAGCGCTTGGGCGACCACATCGAGGCAGCGGCGAAGGAAGCGGGCATAACAGCGCTGCGCGGCGGCACCTATCTGGTCATGGAAGGTCCGCAGTTTTCCAGCCTGGCAGAATCCGAACTCTACCGCTCCTGGGGCTGCGACGTGATCGGCATGACCAACATGCCCGAAGCCAAGCTCGCGCGCGAGGCTGAGCTGTGCTACGCCACGGTGGCGATGGTGACGGACTACGACTGCTGGCACCCGGATCATGATGATGTGACGGTAGAGCAGATCATCAGGGTGCTGCTGGCGAACGCGGACAAGGCACGCGCGCTGGTGAAACAGGTGGCGCCCAAAGTGGGCGCAGATGCCAGTGGCAGCGCCTGCTCCTGCCGCACCGCGCTGGAATACGCCATCATCACCGCGCCGGAAGCGCGTGATGCGGCTATGGTCGAGCAAATGGATGCCGTTGCCGGACGCGTGCTGAAACGCTAACTCAGCTCCCTCCCCCTTGCAGGGGGA
>JAQTOM010000009.1:15880-20808 GCA_028713345.1 Gallionellaceae bacterium
CACCGCGCTGGAATACGCCATCATCACCGCGCCGGAAGCGCGTGATGCGGCTATGGTCGAGCAAATGGATGCCGTTGCCGGACGCGTGCTGAAACGCTAACTCAGCTCCCTCCCCCTTGCAGGGGGAGGGCTAGGGTGGGGGTAGAAATCATGCTGCTGGGTGCTCAGCTCACACCCCCATCCTACCCTTCCCCCTGCAAGGGGGAAGGAATGAGATGCCGTATCGCATAAGTTTATAGTCTAATAAATAATTCGAGGAGATACCAAATGCCGATCAAATCCAGAGTCCGTACCGTCCCGCACTATCCCAAGCCGGGCATCATGTTCCGCGACATCACCACGGTGTTGAAAGACCCCATTGGCCTGCGCGCCACCATAGACGAACTGGCGCGCCGCTATGCCGATATGAAGATAGACAAGGTGGCGGGCATCGAATCGCGCGGCTTTATCGTCGGCGCGCCGCTGGCCTATGTGCTGGGCAAGGGCTTCATTCCGATCCGCAAGAAAGGCAAGCTGCCTGCGGAAACCATCGGCCACGACTACGAGCTCGAATACGGCACCGACCGCATCGAAATCCATACCGACGCGATTGCACCGGGCGAGAAAGTACTGCTGGTGGATGACCTCATCGCCACCGGCGGCACGGCGGAAGCAGCCTGCAAGCTGATCGAGAAAATCGGCGGGCAGGTTGTCGAGTGCTGCTTCGTGATTGACCTGCCCGACATCGGCGGGCGCAAACGCCTGGAAAAGCACGGGCACAGTGTGTTTGCACTGTGTGAATTTGAAGGGGACTAGAGAAGCGCTGGGGGTTGCCGGGCCAATGCCTGATTACTCTGAAACCATGCCCGTCAAGGGCATGAAATTTGGCGTGCTCTTCCGCATAATCGAGAAATCCAGTAGAGTGATCCCCTCAGCATAACAAGAAGAGCACGCAAATGAGTATAAAAGGCCAGCAGTTACAAGATCCGTTCCTGAACACCTTGCGCAAGGAGCATATACAGGTTGCCATTTACCTGGTGAATGGTATCAAGCTGCAGGGCCATGTCGAGTCGTTCGATCAATATGTGGTCTTGCTCAAGAACACCATCACCCAGATGGTCTATAAACACGCCATCTCCACTATCGTTCCCGTACGTGCCGTAACCATTCCCGCAGACGCCGAGTAATGCACGAACGCACGGCTGGCGCTGACACGGCGGTATTGGTCAGCCTGGATTTCGGCGTGTCCGATTATGCCGAGAGTCTGGAGGAGTTGCGCCTGCTGGCGCAGAGTGCGGGGGTGCGCAGCGTGGCGATTGTCGAGGGCAAGCGCCAGCGCCCCGATCCGGCGCTTTATGCGGGCAGCGGCAAGGTGCAGGAAATCGCCGAGATCGTCGAGCGGCTGGAGGCGCCGCTGGTCATTTTCAATCACGACCTTTCCCCCGCGCAGATGCGCAACCTGACCACCAAGCTGGGTACGCGCGTGATTGACCGCACCATGCTGATCCTGGATATTTTTGCCCAGCGCGCGCAAAGCCATGAGGGCAAGGTGCAGGTGGAGCTGGCGCAACTCAGGTATCTCGCCACGCGCCTGGTCGGCCAGGGCGTCGATATGGGGCAGCAGAAATATGCGGTGGGTGCGCGTGGCCCCGGTGAAACCAAGCTGGAACTGGACCGGCGCAAGCTGGACAAGCGCGTGCATTTCCTGAAGGATCGCCTCGACAAGCTCAGGCGCCATCGCGTGGTGCAGCGCCGTGCGCGCAGCCGTGCCGACGTGTTTTCGGTGTCCATCGTGGGCTATACCAATGCGGGCAAGTCCACGCTGTTCAACCGCCTGACCAGCGCCAGCGCGTATGTGGCCAACCAGTTGTTTGCCACGCTGGACACCACCTCGCGCCGCATGTTTATCGAGGCCGCACCCGATGACGATATGAAGCCGGGCGGACTCGGGCAGGTAGTGGTGTCCGACACCGTCGGCTTCATCCGCCACCTGCCGCACTCTCTGGTGGCGGCATTTCGCAGCACATTGGAAGAAACCACGCAGGCGGATTTATTGTTGCATGTGGTGGATGCCAACAGCCCCAACCGTGACGACCAGATTACCGAGGTCAACAAGGTGCTGCACGAAATCGGTGCGCAGCATATCCCGCAGATTCTGCTGCTGAACAAGATTGATTTGCAGGAATTGCCCGCCGCTGTTGAGCGCGACGAATATGGTAGAATTGCGCGCATTCGTTTAAGCGCCAGAACCGGCGCCGGGATAGATGAGCTGCGTGCGGCATTGGCGGAAGTACGCGGTGCGCAGGCGCAGGATGCGCAGGAGCAAGAGTGGCATCCGCTTAACGGGCATGGCTTGTAGCCGCCACGAATAATGGAACTTGGCACACCATGCCCGTTTCCCCCTGGTGGAACTACTAGCCATTCGACTAGCCCATCAAAAAACGATGGGCAAGTCGCTGGTTATCCCCTGCCCTCCCCCAAAGGGAGAGGGGGGCAAGGTCTCGCTTTGCGAGTTTAACGATAATACTGAGTTGGCTGAAGACAGGATGGATTATGGGATTGAATGACCCGCAATGGGGCAATAAGAATAGCGGCGGTCCGCCAGACTTGGAGGCTGTGCTGCGCGACCTGAACAAGAAAATCACGGACTTGTTTGGCGGCAAGGGCGGCGGCAGTGGCGGTGGCCGCAGCCCCATGAATTTCAGCGGCGGGATGGGCATGGTCGTCGCGGTGGTTGTGCTGATCTGGGTTGCCAGCGGCTTCTATATTGTGGATGCAAGCCAGCGCGGTGTGGTGCTGCGTTTCGGCAAGTATGTCGAGGCCACCCAGCCCGGTCCGCGCTGGCACCTGCCTTTCCCCATCGAGTCCGTGGAGGTCGTGAGCCTCAGTCAGGTCAGGACGGTGGAGGTCGGCTACCGCGACAACGTCAAGAACAAAATGCTGAAAGAATCGCTGATGCTGACCGATGACGAAAATATCATCGACATCCAGTTTGCGGTGCAATATTTCCTGAAAGATCCTGCCGATTATTTGTTCAACAACCGCGCGCCGGACGAGAATGTGCGCCAGGCGGCAGAGACATCCATTCGCGAAATCGTAGGCAAGAACAAGATGGACTTCGTGCTGTATGAAGGGCGCGAGCAGGTCGCGGCGGCTACTACCAAATTGATCCAGGAAATTCTGGACCGCTACAAGTCCGGCATCCTGGTGAGCAAGGTCACCATGCAGAATGCGCAGCCGCCCGAGCAGGTGCAGGCCGCTTTCGATGATGCGGTGAAAGCCGGGCAGGACAGGGAGCGCCAGAAGAACGAAGGCCAGGCCTATGCCAACGATGTGGTGCCGAAGGCCAAGGGTGCGGCGGCGCGCCTGATGCAGGAGGCGGAAGGTTATCGCCAGCGCGTGGTGGCAAATGCCGAGGGTGACTCCAGCCGTTTCAAGCAGGTGCTGGTGGAATACGAAAAGGCGCCGGCGGTGACGCGCGAGCGCATGTACCTCGACACGATGCAGCAGATTTTCGCCAGCAGCAGCAAGGTGATGGTGGATCAGAAGAGCGGCAACAGCCTGCTGTATCTGCCTCTGGACAAGCTGATCCAGAGCACCAATCCGGGCGCAACATTGCCGGAAGCGGCTTCGGCGGCGGGCCGCCCAGCCAACAATGCGGAACAGATCGCACCCCAACCCGCTGCGCTGAATGAACCGCCCACGCCGAATATACGCGAGGGATTGCGCAGCCGCGAAAGAGAGGCACGTCCATGAAAAATAATTTCAACAATATTATGGTCGGTGCAATCGCGCTGTTGATCCTGCTCAGCCTGAGCATGTTCGTGGTGGATCAGCGCCAGACCGCCATCGTGTTTCAACTCGGTGAAGTGGTGGGGGAGAAGACTGCGCCCGGCCTGTATTTCAAAATCCCGCTGGTGCAGAACGTGCGCTATTTCGATGCGCGCATCCTGACCATGGATAGCGTGGAACCCGAGCGCTTCATCACGGCGGAAAAGAAAAACGTGATGGTGGATTCCTTCGTCAAGTGGCGCATCGCCGATGTGAAGCAGTATTACATCAGCGTGGGTGGGGACGAGGTGCGCGCGCATACCCGTTTGATGCAGACGGTGAATGCCAGCATGCGCGAGGAATTCGGCAAGCGCACCATCCACGAGGTGGTGTCCGGCGAGCGCGAGAAGATCATGGAGGTGCTGCGCCAGAAGGCCAATGCCGATGCGGGCAAGATCGGCGTGGAAGTACTGGATGTGCGCCTGAAGCGCGTGGATTTTCCGGTCGAGATCAGCGAGTCGGTGTATCGCCGTATGGACGCCGAGCGCAAGCGGGTGGCCAACGAGTTGCGCGCGACCGGCAATGCCGAGAGCGAAAAGATACGCGCCGATGCCGACCGCCAGCGCGAAGTGACTCTCGCCAATGCCTACCGCGACGCGCAGAAAATCAAGGGTGATGGCGATGCCAAGGCGACTGCGATTTATTCCGCCGCCTTCGGGCGCAACTCCGAGTTTTACTCGTTCTACCGCAGCCTGGAGGCATACAAACAAAGCTTCAAGAGCAAGGGCGATGTCATGGTGATCGACCCCAGTTCCGCCTTCTTCAAGTATATGAAGAACTCCGGCAAGGGCGGCAAGTAGGGCTAATGCTGAATTACTGGCTGATCGGATTGGCGCTAATGCTGATCATCGAGGGTATCGTGCCATTTATATTCCCCGCCATGTGGCGCGACACGTTTCGCAAGCTGGTGCTGCTTACCGATGGGCAACTCCGTTTCGTGGGCATCAGCGCCATGCTGGCCGGTTTGATGTTGTTGTATTTGGTTAAATAATAATGCCGAATTCGAACTGGCTGCTGCCAGAGTACATACAAGACATATTGCCGGACGAAGCCTGGCACATCGAGCGCATGCGCGGCAGCGTGCTCGAGTTGCTGCGCCTGTCCGGTTATCAACTGGT
>JAQTOM010000009.1:20908-34076 GCA_028713345.1 Gallionellaceae bacterium
TAATGCCGAATTCGAACTGGCTGCTGCCAGAGTACATACAAGACATATTGCCGGACGAAGCCTGGCACATCGAGCGCATGCGCGGCAGCGTGCTCGAGTTGCTGCGCCTGTCCGGTTATCAACTGGTGGTGCCGCCGTTGCTGGAATATGCCGAATCGCTGCTGGTCAATGGCAGCCACGACATGGATCTGCGCACCTTCAAGCTGGTCGATCAGTTGAGCGGACGCACGCTGGCGTTGCGCGCCGACATCACGCCGCAGGTGGCGCGCATCGATGCGCACCTGCTCAATCGCCAGGGGGTGACGCGCTTGTGCTATGCCGGCAGCGTGCTGCACACCCAGCCTGCGGGGCTGATGCGCACGCGCGAGCCGTTGCAGATCGGTGCCGAGCTGTATGGACACGGCGGACTGGAGAGCGACCTGGAGGTGCAGCGCCTGATGCTCGAGGCACTGGCGTCGCTCGGCATTGCAGGGGTGCATCTCGATCTCGGCCATGTCGCCTTGTTCCGCGCGCTGGTCAAACGTGCAGGGATTGCGAAAGAACTGGAAGCGGAATTGTTCGGTGCGCTGCAAGGGAAAGACACTCCTGCATTACGCGTACTGGTGGATGGGTTGGTGCCGGAAGTGAAGAATGCGCTGCTGGCACTGCCGCAGCTGTATGGAGGCGTCGCGGTGATTGCACGCGCCCGCGCAACGTTGCCGGATTATCCCGAAGTGAAGGCGGCGCTGGATGAGCTGGAGCAGGCAGCCGCACATCTGCAACCGCTGGCGCACAGTGTCGGTATCGACCTCGCCGAACTGCGCGGCTACCATTACCACAGCGGTATGGTGTTCGCGGCTTACCATGATGGCAGCCATGATGCCATTGCGCTGGGCGGGCGTTATGATGACGTGGGCAAGAGCTTCGGACGCGCGCGTCCCGCCACCGGATTCAGCATGGACTTGCGCCAGCTGCATGGCCTGCTGGCAAAGCAGGCGCAGCCCAAGGGGGTGCTGGCTCCGCACCGACCCGATCCGGCATTGCAGGAAAAAATTGCACAATTGCGCACACAGGGACACGCCGTGGTGGTGGATTTGCTTGGCAATGCGGCGCATCGCGCCGAACTGAATTGTGACCGTGGACTGGTGCTGCGCGATGGTGTGTGGGTTGTGGTCAAATTTTAAGAAACAATTTTAACCACGGAAAATACGGAAGACACGGAAAAGAACAAATAGGTTGTTTCCATGTTTTCCGAGTCATCCGTGGTTAGTATGCTTTTGACTTTAAGGAATCAGTAATGTCGAAAAATGTAGTGGTGATAGGCACCCAATGGGGCGATGAAGGCAAGGGCAAGGTGGTCGATTGGCTCACCGATCACGCGCAAGGCGTGGTGCGCTTCCAGGGTGGCCACAATGCGGGGCATACGCTGGTCATTGGCGGCAAGAAAACGGTGTTGCACCTGATCCCCTCCGGCATCCTGCGCGAGCACGTAGTGTGTTATATCGGCAACGGCGTGGTGGTGTCGCCGCAAGCATTGCTCAAGGAGATGGATCATCTGACTGCCGCCGGTGTGGATGTGTATGGCCGCCTGCGCATTTCTGAAGCCTGCCCGCTGATCCTGCCCTACCACGAGGCCGTCGATAAGGCGCGCGAACTGGCCAAGGGTGCGGGCAAGATCGGCACGACCGGACGCGGCATCGGCCCCGCTTACGAAGACAAAGTGGCGCGCCGCGCCATTCGCCTGCAGGATTTATTCCACCGCAAGCGTTTTGCCGCCAAGCTGGGCGAGGTGCTGGACTACCACAACTTTGTGCTGAAAAATTATTTTAATACCGCAATGGTGGATTTTCAGCAGACGCTGGACGGCGCGCTGGCGCTGGCCGAGCGCATCACGCCGCTGGTGCTGGACGTGCCGCGTGCGTTGTATGAGGCGAACAAGGCCGGGCAGAACCTGCTGTTTGAAGGCGCACAAGGCACGCTGCTGGACATCGACCACGGCACCTATCCCTTCGTCACCTCCAGCAACTGCATTTCCGGCGCGGCTTGCGCGGGTAGCGGCGTCGGCCCGCAGATGCTGCATTATGTGCTGGGCATCACCAAGGCTTACACCACGCGCGTCGGTTCCGGCCCTTTCCCGACCGAACTGTACGATGCCGAGGAGAAGCAGGATCCGGTCGGCAAGCATCTGGCGGACAAGGGGCGCGAGTTCGGCTCCACCACCGGACGCGCGCGCCGTTGCGGCTGGTTCGATGCGGCCGCGCTCAAGCGTTCCATCCAGATCAACGGCGTATCCGGCCTGTGCGTGACCAAACTGGACGTGATGGATGGCATGGAAACCGTGCGCATCGGCGTGGGTTACCGCAACGACGGACAGTACAGCGACATCCTGCCGGTCGGTGCGGAATCGCTGGTCAACTGCGAGCCGGTGTACGAAGACATGCCGGGCTGGAGCGGCAGCACGGTAGGGGTGAAGCGTTACGATGAATTGCCGCCGGAAGCACGCAACTATCTGCGGCGCATCGCGGAAATTTGCGAAGTGCCGGTGGATATGGTCTCCACCGGGCCAGATCGCGATGAGACTATCGTGCTGCGCCATCCATTCGAAGTGTAATTATTATTTTCTGGATATATTGGCTGCGCTTGGCGGATTTCCGCTCCGTAGCGAGGTAATCAGCTTTACAAGGGTGGATGCGGTCATTATAATGCGCCCTCTTTTTGGGGGTATAGCTCAGCTGGGAGAGCGCTTGCATGGCATGCAAGAGGTCAGCGGTTCGATCCCGCTTACCTCCACCAAAAAGTACGCAGGTCCCCATCGTCTAGAGGCCTAGGACACCGCCCTTTCACGGCGATAACACGAGTTCGAATCTCGTTGGGGACGCCAGATAAAGTAGAGGCTTGAGATGATTCAAGCCTATTTTTTTGTTCGGTGTCCAGAGTGAACATGAGGGGAATCGCGGTATTCCGCTTCCTTGAGTCAATAAATTCTGCCCGGCATTGGCGCATAACCGAATCACCAAATTTGCGGCACGCCCAATTAAATATCAGGCCATCAGGTTATGCGGCAACCTGAATCGCCATTTTTTTGCCGCAACTGCTTTTTCAATAAAGAGGTTATATGTCAGAAGCTAAGAATGTAATAAAACCTGTCTCCTTGCCAGAAAATAGCTCTCGCCGCATGGAGCTATCCGGTATTACAGAAACGTTTACCATCTCTAACGGCGGTGCAGATAACAAAACCGACATAAGATTATCCGCAATCGATCCGTCGGGAAATTATCACAGGGTATTGGCCATTAAGGTGCTGCCGGTTGGTGAAAGCCTGAAGTTTGACCTCACCAAACTCAACAAGCAAATAGCGAAGGCAAAACTCATGTACCGTGGAAAAGACGGTATCGGCAGGCATGTCGGCCCTGTCGAGGCGCAGCCCGGGAAGTTTTTTTCGTCTCTCGACCTCACATGGTTTACCCAGCAAGACGACCACTCCATTGAGGAACACTTCTTTCGCGGAGAGGAAGAAGAGGACGTCTGATTATTGAATCCGCCCTTTGCGGCGGGTAAGACTGGCTGCCAGAGGGGTTGGGGCGCCAGCTGCGATGCCAGTTCATGTGATGATTGGCATGGTTGCGTTAAGGTTTACAGGGCAACCTCTGCCATATCAATTTTTACTCAACTCGAAGCATACCGTGCCAGGTGCGTTCTCCCGCAATACCATCCGGTAGTCGAGTTGCTGTGCCCAGCGGGCGGCCTGGTATAGCCCGATTCCCAAACCATTCTCCGACGGCACTATGGTTTGCAGCAGTTGGCGTGCCAGCGGTGCGGGGATGGCACTGCCACCGTCGCAAACAGCCAGGTAAAATGGCTGCGCACGCAGGGTGACATGGATGAGAATGCCCGGTTGATGCCGGCGCTTGTTGATTGCATTGTCGATCAGGTTGTCGGCAACGCAATCAAGCATGGCAGCAGGAATTTCCTCATCGGTTACCGCGCCTTCACACGCCCACACGATGGCCTCATGCTGGTGGCGCTGGCACAAGTTTTCCCACCAGGCTGCCAGGGGCAGGGTTAGCGGTTCATTTTCTTGCTGCGGTATCTTGAGCTTTGACAGGGTTAGTTCGATGCGTTGCACCAGCATCGGCAGTTGCCGCCGCAACAAGGGAAAGACTTCTTCCTCACGGCGTTGCGCGAGGGATGTCAATGCCAGCAATGATTGCAACATGTTCTTGAGATCATGCGTCAGGCGCGCACCCGTTTCATAGACAGTCTGCAGGCGCGTCACTTCACGCAGATGCTGCTCACGCCGCTTGGCCTGGTAGAAATAGCCTAACAGCTCGGTCAGCAGATGGATATGCAACAGCATGGACGGGGCGATGGTCTGCTTGCTGAACAGCGTTAAATGCAAATCCTGCACCTTGATTTCAATAGGGTACGGGCTGGTCTTGCCTAAACTGCCGGCATCCTTGTCCACACGCCAAGTCACACCGGATAGCCACGGCAATGCGGCAAGGTCGACGACAGCCTGTGCCAGGAATGCCGCGGATCCCTGTTCGTGCTGGGCGGTTTCAGCCAGTTGTCTGAGCCAGCTCTCGAACGGTGTGCCTATGTTCAGCAGGTAGCGCGAAAATAACGGCTGCAATCCGGTAAAACCAAAACGCGGGTTCCACAACCATCCCAAGGCAAGCAATACCAGCGCCATGATGAGCACGGTACGCAGCAGGGCCGATAGATAATCAACCCGTGCCAGCGTCATGAAAGCCAGGCTGCCGAGCACCAGCAGCGTGATCAGCATGAACAGCAGCAGGCTATAGAAAAAATCTACTGCATGAACCGATTCTGCCTCATCGCTTTCCGCTGGCATGAGCAGGATGCCGGCCAAAAAAAGCGGCAACACTGCACTCATCAAGCCGCGCGTGACCTCGATTATGTTATCCAGATGCACAAGGGTTATATTGACATGCGCACCTTGCGCCGCGAACAAGTATGGCACTACCCAGAGCAGCAGCACCGCCAGCAAGTACGCCATCACGGTAAGGTATAAAACTCGCAGCCAGCGGGCGCGAAAGGCAAACACCCTGCCGCCCACCAGCGCGAATAGCCCGGCCAGCCAGAACGCCAATATCCACCAGTTGAGCCACAACATTACCATTGCGCTAATGCAGGCAATAAACACTATGCCGCCGGAGCGCAATTCACGTTCGCCGCGCCATAGCGGTTGCCATAACAGGAATAAGCCGAAATGGGTAAGCAGTAGCGCACGCGCCCATGTATTATCCACTCCCAGCCAAAGCGTGATGTGCAGCGAGGCAAGCATGGCAAACAGCAGCCAGCGGCTGGAGAGAAGTAATTTCATGGGCAATATTGTCAAGTTAACGTCATCTTTCTGTCCAAATCGCGACATTAGGCAAACACCGGCCTGTCTGCCATAATATGCGCATCCCTGTTGGCGTGGGCTTCATGAGAATTTCAGCGCATGGCACGGTAATTGCACGTTAATAATTGCATGTTAATAACTGCAACTCCAATGAATTATAGACTACAGGAGAACGAAATAATGAAACGCAAACAATCAGGTTTTACCTTAATCGAAATCGCCATCGTGCTGGTGATTATCGGCCTGCTGCTCGGCGGCGTATTGAAGGGGCAGGAGCTGATCAACAGCGCCAAGGTGAAGAACCTCGCGACCGACTTCAAGAACATCCCGGTGTTCATCTACGGCTATCAGGACAAGTTCAAGGCGCTGCCGGGGGACGATGCCAATGTCGCGACTCATCTCGGTGCCACGGCCACGCCGTGTGCTCCAGCCGCCGCTGGATTGTGCGCCCCAGGGAGCGGCGTTATCGACGGTGCATGGAATGCTGCTGCTGTAACCGCAGAAACATTCGTGTTCTGGCAGCACGTTCGCCTTGCAGGCTTGGCTCCGGGAGCAACAGATACGGCTGCCGCCGACTACTTACCCAAAAATGCGGTTGGCGGGGCGATTGGTGTGACCAATGCGGCTGCTACACCGATTAACACGTTAAAAGGATCATACATCGTCTGCTCAGATGCCATAGCCGGAAAATTTGCCAAGCAACTTGATACGACCCTGGATGATGGCAATACCGCTACTGGCTCCATGATGGTAGCTACAGTCACCACTGGGGGAGCGCCAATTCTGACTACGGCCATTGTTGACGACACTACCTATCTGGTATGCATGGGCTTCTAATCAATCACCCCGCATGACCTAAAGCCCGCTTCGGCGGGCTTTAGTTTTAATTCAGCCAGAAAGCTTACCCTGTCAAATCTGCGCGGCTAGTTCTAATCCAGCCGGTACACGCTCATGAAGCTGCATGGCATTTTCGAGGCAGGCATCCACCGCCCCATCGCTGATCGGATCACCTTCATGGTCTGACTTATGGGTCCCTCAAAGGGGCTAAAACCCGTGAGCTACCCAATTTATTGTTCATTGTGTAGTTTTTTGCTCTGGGCAAGACGTTGCAGGACGCTTTTCAGGGGGGAATCGGGCAGTATCGCGGCCAATTCAATCAGCCGCGCCCGCCCCGTAGCGCTCAATAGAACAGGTGCAGGAGCATGCCTAGAGCAAGCCAGGGTAACTTGCACCCTTACCAGAATTCCAGTAACCTCGCATGTTGAATCTTGGAATAACTGAACCAGATCCGGGGCAATTTGGCGTAATTTGGCGGCCACGGCACTATTATCTGCGGCAAGCGTCAGGGTTTGCCGCTCAAATTGCAGTACCCGGCTGGCGCGCACCAGGGAGGGCGGGGCCAGCCGCTCATAATGCCGCTGGAGGGCAATGAGTTGTTTGGCCTTGAGCGATAACTGGCGCAATTCCTGGCTGGCATTGAAGTAATCGTTTAAGTGCTTTGACACTTCTATTTAAAATTAAACTGAAGGCGGGGCATGAATATTATTCTAGTTTCCAATCGTTTTGCAAAAGCCCGCAGTATTACGCTGAACGGCACGCATTTGCTGCTGGCTGCATTGTTGGCTCTTGGTTTGTTGGTGGCGGCCGCATTTGCGGCGCAGTATGCCATCGTCCGCTTCCATCCGGACGCGCTGAGTGCCGATATGCGTGGATGGCTGACCAGTGTACAGGCCGAAGGCCAGCAGAAACAGCAGTCTTATATGCGTGAAGGCATGGATACCATGGCCGCGCGTCTGGGGCAGATGCAGGCCCAGTTGTTGCGCCTGGATGCGCTTGGCGCCCGTCTGGCCAAGCTGGGTGGTATAAAACCGCAAGAGTTCAACTTCGACCATGCACCCGCACAAGGCGGGCCTTATATGCCGGCCATGCAGCAGGATGTCTCTCTGGAAAATATGGACCAGCAACTAACCGAACTGTCGATGCTGCTGAATGACCGCAATGACAAGCTTATGGCGCTGGAAACCCTGCTGATGCAAGTTCGCATTGACAACAAGTTGCTTTCCGCAGTGTCGCCGGTCATGGCTGGCTGGCATTCCTCCAACTTTGGATGGCGTATCGATCCCTTCACCGGCAAGAATGCGATGCATGAAGGGGTGGATTTTATGGTAGCGGAAGGAGCGCCCATTGTCGCTTCGGCCAGTGGCGTTGTGGTGTATGCGGATTACCATGTGCAATATGGTAATATGATCGAGATTGACCATGGCAATGATATTGTTACGCGCTATGCACATGCCTCCAGTCTGTTGGCCAAGGTCGGGCAAGTAGTGCGGCGTGGCCAGGTGATTGCCAAGGTGGGCAATACGGGCCGCGCTACCGGCAATCATCTGCACTTTGAAGTGAGATACAAGGGTGTCGCACAAAACCCCGCACGTTTACTGCAAAACCCTGCAAGTTGATTTTGCAGGTTCTGGGTAAGGGTGAGGTGTGAACCTCACCCTTTTTGTTTTGTGCTTTACTGAAGAATTTATAGCCTGAAAATTACAAGATTGTAAGAAAACTTAGAAAATGATCCCAAATTTGCTGAAAAGTATATTCGGTAGCCGCAATGACCGCCTGCTTAAACAGTACCGCCAGACCGTACTGATAATTAATGCCCTCGAAGCTGGATTGGAAAAGCTGTCAGATGAGGAATTGCGCAGCAAGACCGATGCTTTCAGGCAGCGCTACATCCAGGGCGAGCCGCTCGATACCTTGCTGCCGGAAGCTTTCGCCGTGGTGCGCGAAGCAGGCCGGCGTGCGTTGCAGATGCGCCATTTCGACGAACAGCTGATCGGCGGCATGGTGCTGCACTACGGCAAGATCGCCGAGATGCGCACGGGCGAGGGCAAGACTCTGATGGCGACCCTGCCCGCCTACCTCAACGCGCTGTCCGGCCAAGGCGTGCATGTGGTAACAGTAAACGACTACCTGGCTGCCCGTGATGCCGAATGGATGGGACGCTTGTATCGTTTTCTCGGCCTGTCGGTCGGCGTTATCCTGTCGCAGATGGACCATGCCGACAAGCAGGCCGCCTATGCTGCCGACATCACCTACGGTACCAACAACGAATTCGGCTTCGACTACCTGCGCGACAACATGGCCACCCAGGCCAATGAGCGCTTCCAGCGCAAGTTGAATTACGCCATCGTGGACGAGGTGGATTCCATACTGATTGACGAGGCGCGTACCCCGCTGATTATCTCCGGCCAGGCCGAAGACAATGTGGATATCTACGTGCACATGGACAAACTGGCGCCCAAGCTTACCCGCCAGCAGACTGAAGATGGTCCCGGGGATTACAGTGTGGATGAGAAAAACCACCAGATCCTGCTGACCGAGGCCGGGCACGAAAATGCCGAGCAGTTGCTGGCCCAAAGCGGGTTGCTGCCTGCGGGCGGCAGCCTGTACGACCCATCCAACATCACGCTGGTTCATCACCTGTATGCCGCGTTGCGCGCACATGCGCTGTATCACCGCGACCAGCACTATGTGGTGCAGGATGGCGAGGTCATCATTGTGGACGAGTTCACCGGCCGGTTGATGGCCGGCCGGCGCTGGTCGGACGGGCTGCATCAGGCGGTGGAAGCCAAGGAAGGCGTGCCGATCCAGAAAGAGAACCAGACGCTCGCCTCCATCACCTTCCAGAATTACTTCCGCATGTACAACAAGCTGGCCGGCATGACCGGCACGGCGGACACCGAGGCCTACGAGTTCCAGCAGATTTACAACCTGGAAACCGTGATCATCCCACCGCACCTTCCCACCATCCGCAAGGACATGATGGACAAGGTCTACCTGACCATGAGCGAAAAATACAAGGCGGTGATAGCGGATATCCGCGATTGCCACCAGCGCGGCCAGCCGGTGCTGGTCGGCACCACCTCGATCGAGACTTCCGAGCTGTTGTCCGGCCTGCTGGAAAAAGAAAAATTGCCGCACCAGGTGCTGAACGCCAAGCAGCATGCGCGCGAAGCCGAGATCGTGGCGCAGGCGGGGCGCCCCGGGATGATTACCATCGCCACCAACATGGCCGGTCGCGGCACCGACATCGTGCTGGGCGGCAATGTGGAAAAACCCATCGACCTTCTGCGCAACGATGACAGTCTGGGTGATGCCGCGCGCAAGCAGCGCATCGAACAATTGCGCACCGAGTGGCGGCTATTGCATGAACAGGTCCTGGCGAGCGGCGGCCTGCACATTATCGGCACCGAGCGGCATGAGTCGCGCCGCGTGGACAACCAGTTGCGCGGACGCTCCGGGCGCCAGGGCGATCCCGGCTCCAGCCGTTTCTACCTGTCGCTGGAAGACCCGCTGCTGAGGATTTTTGCCTCGGATCGCGTGGCTGCGATCATGAACAAATTCAAGTTGCCGGAAGGCGAGGCCATCGAGCACTCATGGGTGACGCGCGCCATCGAAAACGCGCAACGCAAGGTCGAGGCGCGCAACTTCGATATGCGCAAACAGATTCTGGAATATGACGATGTCGCCAACGACCAGCGCAAGGTCATCTACCAGCAGCGCAACGAGTTGCTGGAAAGCACGGATATTTCCGAAACCATTACGGCAATGCGCGATGGGGTGACGAATGACCTGATCAGTGAGTACATCCTGCCACAGAGCATGGAAGAGCAATGGGATGTCCCGGCGCTGGAAAAGGCATTGGTTGCAGAATTCCAGCTGAGATTGCCGCTCGCACAGTGGCTGGAACAGGATAAGAAGCTCGACGAGAATGGCTTGCGCGAGCGCGTGCTGCAGGCCGCTCAGCAACAGTACCAGGCCAAGGTGGAACGGGTGGGCGCAGAGGTGATGCACCAGTATGAACGTCTCGTCATGTTGCAGAATCTGGACATGCATTGGCGCGAGCACCTGGCGGCCCTGGATCACTTGCGCCAGGGCATTCACCTGCGCGGCTATGCGCAGAAAAACCCCAAGCAGGAGTACAAGCGCGAGGCATTCGAGCTGTTCTCCACCATGCTGGAAGCCATCAAGCGTGATGTCACGCAGATGCTGATGAACGTGCAGATCCGCAGCGAGCAGGATATCGAGGCGGTAGAAACTCCACAAGCCCCGGAAAATGTGCAGTATCATCACGCGGATTACGAGGAGGCGCTGGGGCAAACCGGTGCTGCGGAAGAGCGTCATCCGTTTGTGCGCGGCAAACAGAAAATCGGGCGCAATGACCCGTGTCCGTGCGGTTCAGGCAAGAAATACAAGCAGTGCCATGGCAAGTTGGGTTGATTGGACTTTTTACTTTTAGGAGAAAGCAATGACAACAGGCGATTTGATATTGCAGGCCCTGCGTAATTCCACCCTGTCCGAAGAGTTGCGCGACTCGGAAATTGATGCATTGGCAAGCTTGATCGTGGTGCGCGATTTCAAGGCGGGGCAATCGATCCTGAAGCCGGGCGATAATGAGTTGAAAGACACTCTCCTGATCCTGGGCAGCGGCGAAGTAGAGGCTACCGCAACTACAGGCGAAGAGAAGGTCACCCTGCACCTGCTCAAGCCGGGCGATCTGGCGGGCATCATTGGTTTTGTGGGCGGCAGCGCAATGCAGATCAGCGCCACCGTGGTGGCCAAGACGGATAGCAAACTATTGCTGCTTGATCGCGCGCGCTTCGAGACACTGCTCAACACCCAGCCGGCCATCGTTTATTACGTGATGCGCGGCATCGTGCGCCATGTGCATGGCATCGTGCGGCGCATGAATATGCAGTCGGTGCAAATGAGCAATTACATCTACAAGCAAGGCGGACGTTACTAGGCGCCATGCCCGTCAATCTGCAACCTCCCGCCGCAGGCGCCCTGCTGCCAGTCCACGGCATGCTGCTGGGCACGGCGGAAGCATCCATCAAAAAACCCGGGCGCAAGGATCTGCTGGTCATGCAACTGGACTCGCAGGCCGCAGTGGCGGGCGTATTCACGCAGAACCGTTTTTGCGCCGCGCCGGTCACCGTGGCGCGCGAGCACCTGGCGTCGGGCAAGGGCGTGTGTGCGCTGGTGATCAACACCGGCAATGCCAATGCGGGCACCGGCGAGCAGGGGATGGCTGCGGCGCGCGCCACCTGCGCCGAGGTCGCCGCCCTGCTGGATTGCGAGGCGGAGCAGGTGCTGCCATTTTCCACCGGTGTCATCATGGAAGCGCTGCCGCTGGCGCGGATCATCGCCGGGCTGCCCATGTGCATATCCGGCTTGCGCGAAGACAACTGGCTGGATGCCGCGCACGCCATCATGACCACGGACATCGTCGCCAAGGGTGTATCCCGGCAGATCACGCTTGCGGGCAAGACGGTTACTATCACCGGCATTGCCAAGGGTTCCGGCATGATCCATCCGAACATGGCCACCATGCTCGGTTATATCGCCACCGATGCGGCAGTGGCGCAGCCTCTGCTGCAGCAGATGGTGAAACACGCCAGCGACGCCTCGTTCAACTGCATCACCGTGGATGGCGACACCTCCACCAACGATGCGCTGATGCTGATCGCCACCGGCAAGAGCGATGCGCCCGCCATCACCGAGGCACAGGGCGCGGCGTTCGATAAGTTGCAGGAGGCGGTGACCGAGGTCGCCATCCTGCTGGCACAGGCCATCGTGCGCGACGGCGAAGGCGCGACCAAATTCATCACCATCGGGGTGGAAGGTGGCGCCAGCGCGGCGGAGTGCAGGCAGATTGCCTACGCCGTGGCGCGCTCGCCATTGGTCAAGACCGCATTCTTCGCCTCCGATCCCAACCTCGGGCGCATCCTTGCCGCCATCGGTTATGCCGGTGTACAAGACCTCGACGTGCAACACCTCAAGCTGTATCTCGACGACGTGCTGGTGGCGGAGCATGGCGGGCGTGCCGCCAGCTACCGCGAGGAAGATGGCCAGCGCGTCATGCGGCAGAGCGACATCACCATTCGTGTAGTGCTGGGCCGTGGTGCAGCGGCTGCCAGGGTGTGGACCTGCGATTTCTCCTACGACTACGTCAAGATCAATGCAAGCTACCGCAGTTAACCCGGCTTCAAATTATTGCAATGTGTGACCAGCCGTCCCAGAATGTTGCCGACCATTCTCCGGTGCGTCCTGATTGCTCATCCATGCGGCACGCAATAATCTTTCCGGGCTGACTCACAGGGGATCAGGGGTGCGGCGACGGACATGCATCTTGGGAGTTGCGGCTCCACGGCTCGGCGCGCGGCATCAGCCTTCCGGATTGAACACGCAGTTCAACGGCGGACAGCTGGCGTTTTCAGACTACATAAAGCGTAGCCGCGCCATGATTGCCGAGGCGCGCTCAGGATATAACTGCATCGGCCTGGAAAAAATAGCCGATGGCAATGCGCCGTTCGAGTTGAAGCCGTCAGGCGATTATCAGACTGGGCGTGAAAAACCCTACCGGCGCGGCGTGCTGCTTACCCACGGCTTGACCGACTCACCTTATTTCATGCGCCATCTGGCCGCATTTTTTCAGGAAAACGGCTTTCGCGTCATGGCAGTATTATTGCCAGGGCATGGCACACAACCTGGCGACTTGCTCGATACGAACTGGCGGGAATGGTTCAAGACAGTTGCCTATGGCGCCGACAGGCTTGCCGCCGAGGTTGATGAAGTCTATCTGGCGGGTTTTTCCGCAGGCGGTACGCTGAGTGTTTGCCAGAGCCTGCGCGACAAGCGGATATGCGGCCTGTTCCTGTTTTCTCCTGCGTTCAAGATAGCTTCCCGTGCCGCCTGGGCTAATTGGCACAAGACTTTTAGCTGGCTGGTGCCATCGTGGAAGTGGCTAACCATCATGCCCGA
>JAQTOM010000009.1:34176-51543 GCA_028713345.1 Gallionellaceae bacterium
GATCAAAATCTTTCAGGTATGTTGATTCTTGTTCAGCCGGCCAGATTTCTTAACCATCAAACATAAAACTCACCCAGCTTGATGCGCATCCTGATCAGTAACGACGACGGTTATTTTGCCCCCGGCCTGGCCTGCCTTGCGGAAGCCATTTCTGCCGTGGCGGATGTCGTGGTGGTGGCTCCGGAGCGTGACCGCTCGGGTGCTTCCAATTCGCTGACGCTGGATCGTCCGCTCAGCCTGCGTCGTGCCGCCAACGGCTTTTACTACGTGAATGGCACACCTACAGACTGTGTACACCTTGCGGTCACCGGCATGCTGGATACCCAGCCTGACATGGTGATTTCCGGCATTAACTCCGGCGCCAACATGGGTGACGACACGATTTATTCCGGCACGGTGGCGGCTGCCACGGAGGGTTTTTTGCTGGGCATCCCCTCCATCGCCGTATCGCTGGCGGGCAAAGAGCTGGCGCATTACGCCACGGCGGCAAGGGTGGCGACCGGCTTGGTGCGGCGCTTCGAGGCACGCACGCATACCCATCCCTGGCTGTTGAACGTCAACGTGCCGGATATACCGTATGAGCAATTGCAAGGCATGGAAGTGACCCGCCTGGGCAAGCGCCACAAGGCCGAGCCGGTGGTGAAAAGCTCCAATCCCAGCGGCGAGACCGTGTATTGGGTGGGCGCTGCCGGCAAAGTGCAGGATGCGGGCGAGGGTACGGATTTTTTTGCCTTATCCAACCAGCGTGTGTCGCTCACGCCGTTGCAAATAGATTTGACGCAATACAGCCAGCTTGATGCGGTGCGCGGCTGGTTAGGCAGTGTTGCATGAACGTGCGCCACAGCGGCATCGGCATGACTTCGCAACGCACGCGCAACCGCCTGATTGAACGCTTGCGGGTGCAGGGCATCCAGGATGAGATGGTGCTGGCCGCAATGAATGCGGTACCGCGCCACATCTTCATAGACGAGGCGCTGTCCAGCCGCGCCTATGACGACGTGTCACTGCCGCTGGGTTTCGGCCAGACCATTTCGCAGCCTTACATCGTGGCGCGCATGATCGAAATCATGCGCGATGGCAGCCCGCTCAACCGCGTGCTGGAAATCGGTACCGGCTGCGGCTATCAGGCGGCGGTGCTGGCACAGTTGGCGAGAGAGGTGTATTCGGTGGAGCGGGTGAAACCGCTGTATGAGCGTGCGGCAAGCTATCTCAAGGAATTGCAGGTAGCCAACGCAACACTGCGCTATGCGGATGGCAACACAGGCTTGCCGGAAATTGCACCGTTCGACGGCATCATCATGGCTGCCGCCGCGACCCATGTGCCGCAAGCGCTGCTGGAGCAGCTTGCGGTGGGTGGTAGAATGGTGCTGCCTTTGGGGGCGCAGGAACAATATCTTTGCCTGATCGAGCGCCATGCCCAGGGGTATCGCGAAACCCGCCTTGAAGCGGTCAGGTTTGTGCCACTATTGATGGGAAAAGCATGACACTGAATACACACACCTCGCGCCTGCTATATGCAGTGCTTGCCGCCGCCATGCTGGCTGGATGCGCCTCGAGAGTGCATCGGGCGCCGGTAGTGGAGCGCGACACTGAAGATAAAGTACCGGCAAAACCACCGCGTGTTGCTGCCGCACCGACTGTTTCAGCCGAGTCAGTTACCCCGTCTGTCACGACAGCCAGAAAAACCGTGCCGCACGAAAAAGACTGGCGTCCGCAGACCTACGTGGTGCAAAAAGGCGATACGCTATACAGCATTGCCTTCAATCATGGCCTGGATTATCACGAGCTTGCCGAGCTCAATGGCATTCAAAATCCCGGCATGATCAAGGTGGGGCAGGAGATACGCCTGCTACCGGATAACGCAGCGGCTGCAGTTAAGCCTGTGCCGGAAGCCGGGCCTGCTGCAGAAACCAGATTGCCGGAAGCGCCCATCAAGGGCCAGCCTAAAGTGGTCAAGCTGCCTTACTCCGAACAGGCGGTGGCCGAGATCGAGAAGATGCAGGAAGCGCCGCGCAAGCCAGAACTGGTGGCGGCAGCCAAGGTGGAATCCCGGCCTGAGCCAAAGACCGGACCGGATGCCGCAACCGGCAATACCAGCGAGAGTGAAGAGGATGTGGTGGAATGGGGCATGCCAACCAATGGCAAGGTGATCGGCGAGTTTTCAGAAAGCGCCAACCAGAAGGGCATCGATGTCGCGGGCAAGCGCGGCCAGGCTGTGGTGGCAAGCGCTGCGGGCAAGGTGGTGTATAGCGGCAGCGGCCTGCGCGGCTATGGCAAGCTGGTCATCATCAAACACAACAAGACTTATCTCAGCGCCTATGCCCACAACGACCAGGTGCTGGTCAAGGAAGGGCAGAACGTGACCAAGGGGCAGAAAATTGCGGAAATGGGCAGCACCGACACCGACCAGATCAAGCTGCATTTCGAAATCCGCAAGCTCGGCAAGCCGGTTGACCCGGGCAAGTATTTGCCACTCGTGAAGTCTTGAGCAGCAACGGCCTCAGCGTAACCGATCACAGCCGCGACAGCGCCGGATTGCGCTATGTGTATCCGGTGGTATCGCGCCGCGCGCGGGGGGTGTCTGTCGGCATCAATCTCAATACCAACAATGCCTGCAACTGGCGCTGCATCTACTGCCAGGTTCCAGACCTCAAGCCTGGCTCCGCCCCGCCAGTTGACCTCGCGCTGCTGGAACAGGAGCTGCGCGGATTCATGCATGAGCTGCTGCACGGTGACTTCATGCAGCGCCGCGTGCCGGAAGGCATGCGCCGCATTAACGACATTGCCATTTCCGGCAACGGCGAGCCGACCAGCGCCAAAGAATTCGCGCAAGTCGTCGAACTCATCGGCAAAATAAAACGGGAACTGGCGCTGCCTGCCGACATCAAGCTGGTGTTGATCACCAATGGCAGCCTGATCTACCGCGAAAACGTGCAGCGCGGACTGCGCCGCCTGGCGCAACTCAACGGCGAAGTGTGGTTCAAGCTCGACCGCGCCAGTGAAGCAGGCATGGCGGGCGTCAACAATACGCACACCAGCATGGGCAAGGTGCGCGAGAGTCTGGTCACTGCCATCGGCCTGTGTCCCACCTGGCTGCAAACCTGCTGGTTTGTGCTGGACGGCGAGCCGCCTGCACATCAGGACGAAAATGACTACCTGGAGTTTTTGGCCGGCTTCCTGCGTGAAGGCAAAGCGCTGCAAGGTGTGTTGCTCTACAGCCTGGCACGCCCCTCGTTACAGCCCGAAGCCCCCCGGTTGAAAGCGCTGCCCGCCGCGCAAATGGAAGCTTTTGCTGCGCGCATCCGGGACTTGGGCATGGCGGTTAAGGTCAGCTCGTAAGCTGGCGGCACTCGACGGGCGGTTATGTAGAAGAATGCTCGCGCCCCTGGTTGTTCGAGGGCCGTTAACATTACATCCTGAGCCGACACGTCTGCCTGATGATATCGCTTGTGCGAGCAGCTGCTTTGCGGCTTGCCTGCTTACCCTATTTCTGGAGCCGGCTTGCGCCAGCTGTAGCGGTTCTGCATCGGCTATATTGCAAGCGGGAGGAGCTGTCAGAATGCCCGCCGCACATTTTTTGCAATTAATGCTTGTGTTTGTTGCAGAGATTGAATAGAATGCGCGGCTTCGCTTCACCGTCAGTAAGACGGCCTAACCCGAACGGGTTCCAAAACTAGCCGCAGTGTGCGGATAAAGTTGGAGTATTAATAAATGATACAAATGCAATCAGTTTTAAATGTTGCCGACAATACCGGCGCGCGCTCTGTCATGTGCATCAAGGTGCTGGGCGGTTCCAAGCGTCGCTATGCGGGTGTTGGTGATGTCATCAAGGTCAGCATCAAGGATGCCGCCCCACGCTCGCGCGTGAAGAAGGGTGAAGTGTATAGCGCTGTCGTGGTGCGTACCGCCAAGGGTGTGCGTCGTCCTGATGGTTCGCTGATCAAGTTCGACGGCAATGCGGCAGTGTTGCTGAACACCAAGCTGGAGCCGATAGGCACCCGGATTTTTGGCCCGGTAACGCGCGAGTTGCGTACCGAGCGCTTCATGAAAATTGTGTCGCTGGCTCCTGAGGTATTGTAAACGGCGGCTCTCGCAGTCAAGGAAAAATCATGCGCAAGATCAAGAAAAACGATGATGTCATCGTCATCGCCGGAAAAGATAAGGGTAGCCGCGGTAATGTACTGCGCGTACTGGGGGATCGCTTGCTGGTGAGCGGTGTCAATAAGGCCAAGAAACACCAGAAGCCGAACCCGGTAAAGGGTGAGACTGGCGGTGTCGTGGAAATGGAAATGTCCATCCATATTTCCAATGTGGCCATTTACAACGCGGCAACAAAGAAGGCCGACCGTGTTGGTATTAAATCGCTGGAAGATAGCCGCAAGGTGCGTGTCTTCAAGTCCAGCGGCGAAGCAATCGACGTTAAGGGGTGACAAGCATGGCTCGTTTGTTTGATTATTATAAGACTGCGGTGGCGCCGGAGCTGATGAAGAAGTTCGGCTATAAGTCCATCATGGAAGTGCCGCGCATTGAAAAAATCACCCTGAACATGGGGGTGGGCGAAGCGGTGGCTGACAAGAAGGTGATGGAACATGCCGTGGGTGACATGCAAAAACTTGCGGGCCAGAAGCCGGTGGTGACCAAATCCAAGAAATCCATTGCGGGTTTCAAGATACGCGAGAATTATCCGATTGGCTGCAAGGTTACGCTGCGCCGCGCGCGTATGTATGAATTTCTGGATCGCCTGGTAACCGTGGCGATTCCGCGTATCCGCGATTTCCGTGGATTGTCCGGCAAGGCGTTTGATGGTCGTGGTAACTACAACATGGGCATCAAGGAGCAGATTATTTTTCCGGAAATCGAGTACGACAAGATTGATATGTTGCGCGGTATGAATATTACTATTACTACCAGCGCGAAGACCGATGCGGAAGCGCGCGCGCTTCTGCTGGCATTCAAATTCCCATTAAAGGGCTGAGAAAATGGCTAAGATATCTGTCATTAACCGCGACCTGAAGCGTCGTGAAACGGTAAAAAAATATTCCGCCAAGCGTGCTGCGTTGCTGGCGATTGTTACCAATATCAAGTTGAGCGAAGAAGAGCGTTATGCCGCGCGTCAGAAATTGCAGGCGTTGCCGCGTAATGCCAGTCCGGTGCGCCTGCGCAACCGTTGTGCGTTGACCGGCCGTCCGCGCGGCGTGTTCAGCAAGTTTGGTCTGGGCCGTTCCAAGTTGCGTGACTTTGCGATGCGCGGTGAAATTCCTGGTGTAATCAAGGCAAGCTGGTAAGGGTGAATCTATGAGTATGAGTGATCCGATCTCCGACATGCTGACGCGTATCAGAAACGCGCAGATGGCGGAAAAAGTAACAGTAAAGATGCCTTCTTCCAAGCTCAAGGTGGCAATTGCCAAGGTGTTGCAGGATGAGGGTTACGTGGACGGCTTTAACGTTGCCGGCAACGATGGCAAGCCCGTGCTGGAAATTGGCTTGAAATATTATGCGGGGCGTCCGGTGATTGAAAAGATCCAGCGCGTCAGCCGTCCGGGTTTGCGCATTTACAAGGGTAGCGATGACATACCCAATGTGATGAACGGCCTGGGTATCGCCATTGTGTCCACCTCCAAGGGATTGATGACGGATCGTAAGGCGCGCGCCAGCGGGTTCGGTGGCGAAGTGTTGTGCATCGTCGCGTAACGGGGTAATCATGTCCAGAATTGCTAAAAATCCGATTGTGTTGCCTGCTGGCGTTGAAGTGACGCTGGCTGCCAACGAAGTTTCCGTGAAGGGTCCGTTGGGTACCCTGAAACAAGCATTGAGCGGTGATGTAACCGTGCAGCGCGAAGGCGCGCAGTTGCAGTGCAAGGCTATCAATGATTCCATGCGGGCGAATGCCATGTCCGGCACCGTCCGTGCGTTGATCGCCAATATGGTGGTGGGTGTGAGCAAGGGTTATGAGCGCAAGCTGACTCTGGTCGGAGTGGGTTATCGTGCCCAGGCTGCCGGTGACACGCTTAACCTGACTCTCGGTTTTTCCCATCCTGTGGCCTACAAGATGCCTGCGGGAGTTACTGTCGCGACGCCGACCCAGACTGAAATTGTGCTGAAGGGTTCGAGCAAGCAGCAGGTCGGGCAGGTTGCCGCCGAGATACGCGCGTTCCGTGAGCCGGAGCCCTATAAAGGCAAGGGTGTGCGTTACGCCGATGAGGTAGTAATCCTGAAAGAAACCAAGAAGAAATAATTGAGGCATATATGTTGAACAAGAATGAAGCGCGTCAGCGCAGGGCACGTAAAACCCGTGCACGCATAGCTGAGCAAAAGACGAATCGCCTGGCGATTCACCGCACCAATCTGCACATCTATGCGCAAGTGATTTCTGCTTGCGGCAGCAAAATTCTGGCCAGCGCTTCCAGCCTGGAAGCGGATGTGCGCAAGGAATTGGCCAATGGCGGCAACGTCAAGGCGGCTGCGGTGGTGGGCCAGCGCATTGCCGAAAAAGCCAAGAGCGCAGGCATTACTGCGGTGGCTTTTGACCGTGCGGGCAACAAATATCATGGTCGCGTAAAGGCGCTTGCGGATGCGGCGCGCGAGCATGGCTTGAAGTTCTAATCTGGGGTGAATGATGGCTAAGGCGCAAGGAAGAAATCAGCAACCGGAAGATCGTGGCGATGGCATGATCGAGAAAATGATCTCGATCAACCGTGTGACCAAGGTGGTGAAGGGCGGACGCATCATGGGTTTTGCCGCGCTGACCGTGGTGGGTGATGGCGATGGTCGTGTTGGCATGGGCAAGGGCAAGTCCAAGGAAGTGCCGGTAGCCGTGCAGAAAGCGATGGAAGAGTCGCGCCGCAAGATGGTCAAGGTAAGCCTGAAAAACGGCACCCTGCATCATGCAGTCATCGGTCGCCACGGCGCTGCCAAGGTGTACATGCAGCCGGCTTCGGAAGGTACCGGAATTATTGCGGGTGGCGCGATGCGCGCCGTGTTCGAGGCGGTGGGTGTGCATAACATCCTGGCTAAATGCATCGGCTCGAGCAATCCCTATAACGTGGTGCGGGCAACCCTGAACGGTTTGCAGGCACTGAATTCTCCGTCCGAAATTGCCGCCAAACGCGGCAAGAGCATAGAAGAAATTCAGGGGTAATCATGGTGCAGGCTAAGAAACTCAAAGTAACGCAAATCAAGAGCGTGATTGGCACCAAGGAGTCGCACCGTGCGTGTGTGCGTGGCTTGGGTCTGCGCCGTCTGAACCAGACCGTGGAAGTGGAAGATACCCCGGCGGTACGCGGCATGATTAACAAGGTGTATTACCTGGTCAAGTGCGAGGCATAAATGCAACTAAATAAAATTAAACCCGCAGCAGGCTCCACTCATGCCAAGCGCCGTGTGGGTCGTGGTATCGGTTGTGGCTTGGGCAAGACTTGTGGCCGTGGTCACAAAGGCCAGAAGTCCCGTTCCGGCGGTTTTCACAAGGTCGGTTTCGAGGGCGGCCAAATGCCGCTGCAACGCCGTTTGCCGAAGCGCGGCTTCGTTTCCCTGACGCGTTACGACGGCGTTCAGGTGCGCCTGTCCGACCTGGAGAAAATGCCGGTTGACGTAATCGATTTGCTGGCGCTGAAGCAGGCCGGTGTGGTTTCCGCTGCGGCATTGACCGCCAAGGTGATTCTGTCCGGCGAACTCAAGCGTGCGGTCAAGTTGCAAGGTTTGCTGCTCACCAAAGGCGCGCGTGCTGCTGTCGAAGCTGCAGGCGGCAGCATCGCGGAGTAAGGTTAGTTTGAACGCAGTAGCCAAGAATAGTGTGAGCAAGGGCAAATATGGCGACCTCGGGAGCCGTTTGTGGTTTCTGCTGGGCGCGTTGGTGGTATATCGCATCGGGGCGCATATCCCGGTGCCGGGAATTGATCCGGTGGTGCTGGCCGATCTGTTCAAGTCGCAGAAGGGTGGCATTCTGGGCATGTTTAACATGTTCTCCGGCGGCGCATTATCACGCTTCACGATTTTTGCGTTGGGGATCATGCCGTACATCTCCTCTTCCATCATCATGCAACTGGCTACCATTGCGGTGCCGCAACTGGAGCAATTGAAGAAGGAAGGCGAAGCAGGGCGGCGCAAGATTACCCAGTACACGCGCTATGGCACGTTGGTGCTGGCGCTGTTCCAGGCGTATGGTATTTCTGCGGCATTGCAATCGCAGGCGGGGCTGGTGCCGCATCCGGGTCCGATGTTCCAGTTGACCACGGTGATTACCCTGGTGACTGGCACGCTGTTCCTGATGTGGCTGGGTGAGCAGATTACGGAGCGCGGTTTGGGCAATGGCATCTCGCTGATCATTTTTGCGGGGATTGCCGCCGGGTTGCCGAATGCGATTGGAAATACGCTGGAGATGGCGCGTACCGGCGCGTTCTCCATCCCGCTGGTGTTGTTCCTGTTGATCGGGGTGGTGGCGATTACGGCGCTGGTGGTGTTTGTTGAGCGTGGTCAGCGCAAGATACTGGTTAATTACGCCAAGCGCCAAGTGGGCAACAAGATATATGGCGGACAGAGTTCGCACCTGCCGTTGAAGTTGAATATGGCCGGCGTGATCCCGCCGATCTTTGCTTCCAGCATCATCCTGTTTCCGGCAACGCTGGCGGGCTGGTTTGGCAGTGGGGCAAACATGGCATGGTTGAAGGATATCAGCGACAAGCTGTCTCCCGGCCAGCCGATATACGTATTGTTGTATGCGACGGCGATTGTTTTCTTCTGTTTCTTTTACACGGCGTTGGTATTCAGCCCGAAAGAGACTGCGGATAACTTGAAGAAGAGCGGTGCATTCCTGCCAGGTATTCGCCCAGGTGAGCAGACCGCGCGCTATGTAGAGAAAATCATGCTGCGCCTGACATTGGTCGGTGCGGTGTACGTGACGCTGGTGTGCTTGCTGCCGGAATTCCTGGTGGTAAAGTGGAACGTGCCATTTTATTTCGGTGGTACGTCACTGTTGATTATGGTGGTGGTGACAATGGACTTTATGGCGCAGGTGCAGTCTTACATGATGACGCACCAGTATGAGAGCTTGTTGAAGAAGGCCAATTTCAAAGGTAGTTTAGCGCGCTGATGGCCAAGGAAGACGTGTTACAGATGCAGGGGGAAATTGTGGAATCACTTCCTAATGCAACCTTCCGTGTACAGCTGGAAAATGGACATGTCGTGCTGGGGCATATATCCGGGAAGATGCGTATGCACTATATCCGCATCCTGCCGGGAGATAAGGTGACAGTTGAACTGACACCGTATGATTTGACCAAAGGGCGCATCGTATTCCGTGCCAAGTAGTGAGGGTGTCGTGATGGGATGCTGGGTAGTGTAGTTATGCTCCCACCCCCATCCTAACCTTCCCCCTGATGGGGAAGGGACGAACGTAACCCGTGGCAAGCCACGGGAGGCAAGAGTTGACGAGGAGAAGCAAATGAAAGTACAGGCATCGGTAAAAAAAGTTTGCCGCAACTGCAAGATAGTGCGGCGCAAGCGTGTAGTCCGCGTGATCTGCAGCAGTGACCCGCGCCACAAACAACGCCAGGGTTGATTGAGTCGTTTTTTGCTTAAATGGTATAATTTCAACTTTTTAATGATGGGGTAGCTGGATGGCTCGTATTGCAGGGGTAAATATTCCCAATCACCAACATGCCGTGATCGCCTTGACCGCGATCTATGGTATCGGGGGCACCCGCGCAGGCAAGATTTGCGCTGCTGCCGGGGTCAACACGTCCGCCAAGGTCAAGGATCTCAGCGATGCGGAGATGGACAAGCTGCGCGACGAGGTTGGCAAGTTCCTGGTGGAGGGCGACCTGCGCCGCGAAATCTCCATGAACATCAAGCGATTGATGGATCTGGGTTGTTATCGTGGTGTGCGCCACCGCCGCGGCCTGCCGGTGCGCGGCCAACGTACGCGCACCAATGCGCGCACCCGCAAAGGCCCACGCAAGTCTGTAGCTGGCGCCAAGAAGTAATTTAACAGGGGATTTTAAGACATGGTAAAGACCAGCACACGAGTGCGCAAAAAAGTCAAAAAGAACGTAGCCGAGGGCATTGCCCACATACACGCTTCTTTTAACAACACCATCGTGACGATTACCGACCGTCAGGGCAATGCCTTGGCTTGGTCCACCAGCGGTGGCAACGGCTTCAAAGGCTCGCGTAAGAGCACCCCGTTCGCGGCACAGATTGCTGCGGAGACGGTGGGCAAGGCAGCGCAGGAATGTGGCGTGAAGAATCTAGAAGTGCGCATCAAGGGTCCCGGCCCCGGTCGCGAATCGGCAGTGCGTGCGTTGAATGCTGCGGGCTTCAAGATCACCAGCATTTCCGATATTACGCCGGTGCCGCATAACGGTTGCCGTCCGCCGAAAAAGCGCCGTATCTAATTTTTGGGAGATAGCCTTGGCTAGAAATCTTGATGCAAAGTGTCGTCAGTGCCGCCGTGAAGGCGAAAAGTTGTTCCTGAAGGGCGAGAAGTGTTTTACCGACAAATGCTCGGTTGAACGTCGCGCCTATCCGCCCGGCCAGCACGGACAAAAGAAAAATACCCGCGTATCCGACTATGGCGGCCAGTTGCGTGAAAAGCAGAAGGTTCGCCGTATCTATGGCATTCTCGAACACCAGTTTCGCCTCACCTACCGTGCCGCTGAAATGCAGCGCGGCATTACCGGCGAAAGCTTGTTGCAGTTGCTGGAATCGCGCCTGGACAATGTGGCTTACCGCATGGGCTTCGGCGCATCGCGTTCCGAGGCGCGCCAGGTGGTGCGTCACAACGGCATCCTGGTAAATGGCGGTCGCGTCAATATCCCGTCGTATCAGGTGCATCCCGGTGACGTGGTTGAGATTGCTGAAAAGTCCAAGGCGCAGTTGCGCGTAAAGGCTGCATTGCAAGCTGCCGAGCAGCGCGGCTTCCCGGAATGGATCGAGGTCGATGCCAAGGCAATGAAAGGAACATTCAAGGCCAAGCCGCAGCGTCCTGAATTGCCTGCGACGATTAACGAGCATCTCATTGTCGAGTTGTATTCCAAGTAATCCACGCGGAGCCGGATATGCAAAAAAATGATTTTCTGAAACCCCGCATTATTGATGTGCAAAGAATTTCCAGCACGCAAGCCAAGGTGGTGATGGAACCCTTTGAGCGTGGTTATGGACACACCTTGGGCAATGCCTTGCGCCGTATTTTGCTGTCCTCGATGACAGGTTTCGCTCCAACCGAGGTCAAGATTGCCGGTGTGCTGCATGAGTATTCCTCTATAGATGGCGTGCAGGAAGATGTCGTGGAAATCCTGCTGAACCTGAAGGGGTTGGTGCTCAAGCTGCACAACTCCAGCGAAACCGTGCTGACCTTGAAGAAGGAGGGCGCGGGAGTGGTCACGGCGGGTGATATTGTCATTGACGCCGACACCGAGGTGATTAACCCCTCGCACGTCATTGCGCACCTGACTGCTGGCGGCAAGCTGGATATGGAGATCAAGATTGAGCAAGGCCGTGGTTATGTTCCTGCGGTTTCGCGCCAGACTTACGGCGAAACACGTGCGGTGGGCCATATCGCGCTGGATGCTTCATTCAGCCCCGTGCATCGTGTCAGCTATGCCGTGGAAAGCGCACGCGTAGAGCAGCGCACCGACCTGGACAAGCTGGTCATGGACATTGAAACCAATGGCGCCGTTGACCCGGAAGAAGCTATCCGTTACGCCGCGCGTATCCTGGTCGAGCAGTTCTCCGTGTTCGCTGCGCTGGAAGGCACGCCTGCACCGGTAGAGAAGCCGCAAGCGCCCAAGGTTGACCCGATGCTGCTGCGCCCGGTGGACGATCTGGAACTGACACCGCGTTCATCGAATTGCCTCAAGGCACAAAGCATTCATTATGTTGGCGACCTGATCCAGTATACTGAAAATGACCTGTTGCGCACCCCCAATCTGGGCCGCAAGTCACTGAACGAAATCAAGCAGGTGCTGGCCGAGCACGGCCTGTCGCTGGGCATGAAATTGGAAAACTGGCCTGCGGCTGTCGAGAAGTAGCCAGCGCTTATAAGTAGCAAGAAAGGATAATCATGCGTCACCGTTTAGGATTAAGGAAGCTCAACCGCACCAGCAGCCATCGTCTGGCCATGCTGCGCAATATGACCGTTTCCCTGCTGCGCCATGAAGTCATCAAGACCACTTTGCCCAAGGCCAAGGAACTGCGCCGTGTTGCGGAGCCGATCCTGACCCTGGGCAAGAACCCCAGCCTGGCTAACCGCCGTCTGGCATTCGCCCGCCTGCGTGACCGCGAAATGGTGGTCAAGCTGTTTGACGAACTCGGCCCGCGCTATGCAGCCCGCAATGGCGGATACTCGCGTATCCTCAAATTCGGTTTCCGCAAGGGCGACAATGCCCCGATGGCGTTGGTTGAACTTATGGACCGCCCCGCTGAAGCGCAGCCTGTTGAAGTCAGCGAGTAGCCTCGTTAACGCACCAAACAAAAAAGCCGGACTTGTCCGGCTTTTTTTTGTTTCATGATTATTTCCCTTGGGTTCCACGGCGCCCCAAGAGTGGATATACGGTCAAGCGGAATCGGTCTTGGCGTTAACCCGCCACTCGCAGTACCAAGCCTTTGAGATACGCCCCTTCAGGAAAGCTCAGCAGCACCGGATGATCGGGCGCGGCATGCAGCTTGTACACGATGTGCGCATCCACCCCGGCGTCCAGTGCCGCGCCCGCGATGATTTTCTGGAACAGGTCGTCATCGATGCCGCCGGAGCAGGAATAGGTGGCGAGGATGCCGCCCGGCCTGAGCAGCTTGAAGCCGAGCAGGTTGATGTCCTTGTAGCCGCGCGCGGCTTTTTCGGCAAAGGCGGCGGTGGGGGCGAATTTGGGCGGATCGAGGATGACGAGATCGAATTTGCGGTTCTGGTCGCGCAGCTTGCGCAGCGCGGCAAACACGTCGGCGCATTGCCATTCCGCACGGCTGCCATCCAGCCCGTTCAGTTCCACATTGCGCTGCGCCAGTTGCAGCGCCTCTTCCGAGGCATCAATCGACAGCACCGATTTTGCGCCGCCGCGCAGCGCGTACAGCGAGAAGCCGCCGCTGTAGCAGAAGCAATTCAGCACGTCCTTGTCCCGCGCCAGCGCGCCAGTCAGCGCGCGGTTGTCGCGCTGGTCGAGATAGAAGCCGGTCTTCTGCCCGCGCGCCACATCCACGGCAAAGCGCAAGCCGTGTTCCTCGATAAGCAAAGATCCCGGCAGGTTGCCGTGCAGCACGCCATTGCGTTGCGGCAGCCCTTCCAGCGCGCGTGAATCGGAATCGGAGCGCTCGTAGATGCACGCCGGATTGCACAGCTCTTGCAGGATGCCGGCGCAGGCGTCGCGCCAGCGTTCCGCCCCCGCGCTGCCGATTTGCATGACCAGCACGCCGTCATATTGATCCACGATCAGACCGGGCAGGCCGTCCGATTCGCTGTGGATGAGGCGCATGCCATTGTCGGACTGCGCGATGCTCAAGGCTTTGCGCGCGGCCAAGGCGCTGATAATTTTTTTGCGGAAAAAATCCGCATCGATTTTTTCTGCCGCCTGCCACGACCAGACACGCGCGGTGATTTGCGATTGCGCGTTGTATGCCGCCCAGGCGAGAAAGCCGCCGTGCGCATCGCATACCTGAACGGTGTCGCCGCTGTCCGGGCTGCCTTCGATGCGTTCAAGCGCACCGGAGAATACCCACGGGTGGCGGCGCAACAACGATTTTTCGCGGCCTGCCTGAACGATCAGGCGCGCGCCGTCGAAAGCCACGATGGGCGCGTGTGATGCCGCCGACAGGCGCGGCTTGTGTTGCTCGCGGCGACGGTTGGGAGAGGTATGACGTTTCTGGTTCATGGGCTTTTCTTCTTGGCGCGCGGATGCGCGCCGTCATAAATTTTAGCGAGATATTGAAAGTCGAGATGGGTATACACCTGCGTGGTGGAGATGCTGGCGTGGCCGAGCATTTCCTGTACCGCGCGCAAGTCGCCGCTGGATTGCAGCACATGCGAGGCGAACGAATGGCGCAGCAGGTGCGGATGTACGCCGCTGGCAATGCCCTGTTTGACGCCCCATTCTTTCATGCGCAACTGCACCGCGCGCGGCGTGATGCGCCCCCCGTTGCGATTGATGAATAGCGCATCTTCGCCATCCTTGGCCAGTGACGGGCGTACCGCCAGCCAGGCTTGCAGTGCGCTGATGGCATGGCTGCCCATCGGCACAACGCGCGTCTTGCTGCCCTTGCCGGTGACGCGCACGGCGGCATCGGCAAAATCCAGCGCTCCGGGGTCGAGGCCGACCAATTCCGCCAGGCGCAGGCCGGAAGAATAGAACAGTTCATACATCGCCTTGTCGCGCAGCGTCAGCACATCGCCGCCGGCAGGCAGTTCCACCATGCGCATGGCCTCGTCCGGCGACAGCGCATGCGGCAGGTTGCGCGCCGATTTCGGCGCGCGCAGGCCGACGCAGGGGTTGCCTTTATATTGATGGTCGCGCATCAGGTAGGCGTAGAAGCCGCGCCATGACGACAGCATGCGTGCCAGGGTTTTTCCGCCCAGGCCTTGCCCGTGCAGTTGCGCGACGAAACGGCGGATGTGGTGGCTTCTCAGTTCGGCCAGCGGAGTGGTTGCCGCGAGTTCGAACAGGCGGCGGATGTCGCGCGCATAATTCTCGGCGGTAAGCGGGGAATATTGCCGCTCGTTGCGCAGGTGCGCGAGGAAGCCGTGCAGGATATTCTGGTTGGCTGATGCGGTCTGCGCGGCTTCGTCCGGCATTTCAGAGATGCGGTTGCAGCGCGGCGCTCACGGTTTCCGCGATGCGTTGCAGAAACACCGTGCCCATCTCGGGATAAAAGCGTTGCGCGTCTTCACTGGCGAGCACCAGCAGGCCGATGGATTGCTCTCCGGCGCGCAACGGCAGGTAGGCAAACGAGTGCAGATGCGGCGCACTTTCGCCGAACCAGTTCGCGGTGTCATGCACTGCGTGATGGGCGCAGACCGGTTGCGACTGCTGGTCGGTAAATGCCAGTACCTCGGCACTGGGCGGCAGGTTTTTCCAGACGTGCAACGCGGCATGCGGCACGGCAAAAATATCGCGCAGGTTGCGCGTGATGGCATCCTGCAAGCCCGGGAGATCGCGCGTGCCGAATAACGCCAGGGTGAACTGGTGCACCTTGTGTTGCAGGGCGTCGTTGTCCTTGGCGAATTCCACCATGTCATGCAGCTTTTTTTCCAGCACCTTGTTTTTTTCGCGCAAGGTCAGCATCTGCCGCTCGGAGAGCGAGATGGTGCGCCCGCCGTAAGGATGCGGAATGACCACATCCGCCAGCATCTCGGCATAGGTGTCGAAAAATTGCGGGTTGTTCTGTAAATACGATGCGACGTCTTCGGCTCTCATGTGTTTCCCTTTTAGATATTTATTTCACCTTCAAACACGGTAATGGCCGGTCCGGTCATCAGCACCGGCGCGCTGTTCCCTGCCCAGGCGATGTTCAGCGCGCCGCCCTTGGTGGCGACCTGTACGTGCCCGTCCAGCAGGCCGCGTCTGATGCCTGCCACCACAGCGGCGCATGCGCCCGTGCCGCAGGACAGCGTCTCGCCCGTGCCGCGCTCGTACACGCGCAGCCTGATGTGGCCGCGATCCACCACCTGCATGAAGCCGGCATTCACGCGCTTGGGAAAACGCGGGTGGTGTTCGATCAGCGCACCTTGCGTGCTGACGGGGGCGAACTCTACACTCTCCACCACCTGCACCGCATGCGGGTTGCCCATGGACAGCGCGGTGATCTGCACGGTCTCGCCATCCACTTGCAGCGGCTGGACAACGGCATCGCTGTCGGTGTCGAACGGGATGCGCGCGGCCTCGAAAACCGGCGCGCCCATGTTTACCGTGACGCGACCGTCCTCTTCCAGGCGCGGCGAGATCAATCCGCTCCTGGTCTCCACCACGATCTCGCGCTTGTGCGTCAGACCCTGGTCGTGCACGAAGCGCACGAAGCAGCGTGCGCCGTTGCCGCATTGTTCCACTTCCCCGCCATCGGCGTTGAAGATACGGTAGCGGAAATCCGCATCGGGATGCTGCGTGGTTTCCACCAGCAGTATCTGGTCGCAGCCCACGCCGAAATGGCGGTCTGCCAGGAAACGCATTTGTTCCGGCGCAAGGCGCAGGGTTTGGCGCACGCCGTCGAGCACCACGAAATCGTTGCCCGCGCCGTGCATCTTGGTAAATTTCATGAGCATAGTTCTTTATGTCTGTAGCAATCCGTCGTGTGGTCATTCACCATGCCGGTTGCCTGCATGTAAGCATAGCAGATGGTTGAGCCGGCAAACTTGAAGCCGCGCCGTTTCAATTCCCTGCTCATCGCGTCCGACTCGAGCGTGCTCGCGGGCACTTCGGCGAGGCCGCGCCAATGGTTCTGCCTGGGCTTGCCACCCACGAATTGCCAGACAAACGCATCGAAGCTACCGAATTTTTCCTGCACGTCGAGAAACTTCTGCGCGTTGGTCACGGTGGCCTGCACCTTCAGGCGGTTGCGCACGATGCCCGCATCCTGCAACAGCGATTCTATTTTATCCGCGCCGTAGCGGGCAATGCGCGCGGCATCGAAATTATCGAAAGCCGCCCGGTAGGCCGCGCGCTTCTTCAGGATGGTGATCCAGCTCAAGCCCGCCTGCGCGCCTTCCAGCACCAGAAATTCAAACAGCGCACGGTCGCCATGCAGCGGCACGCCCCACTCTTCGTCGTGGTATGCCTGATACAGGGCGGTGTCGCCTGCCCAGGCGCAACGCGGCCCGCTCACGATATCCGCCTGCATAGCTGGGTGTAATCGCGTCCCATGCAGCGGTTCATCACCACCGTGATGCCTGCCGCCTGCGCGCGCCGCGCCGCCTCTTCGTGAATGACGCCATCCTGCAGCCACAAGCGCGGAATGCCCAGCGCAATGCAGCTCTCCACGATGGCGGGCACATGTTCGGTCGAGCGGAACACATCCACCATGTCCACCTTGAACGGCAGGCTCTCCAGATCCGGGTAAGCCTGTTCGCCCAGCACTTCCTGTACATGAGGGCGCACCGGCACAATGCGGTAGCCATAGCCCTGCATGGCGCGCGCCACCTGGAAGCTGGGGCGTTCCGGGTTGGGCGACAACCCGACCACCGCGATGGTGTGAATGCCACGCAATAGGCGGCAAATCTCGTCCGGGCTGGGATTGGAAAAATTCATAATGCGCACGATAGCATTATTTCGGCACAACGTGCAGGGTGGCAGGGGTGGTATACTGTGCGCCCTTTAAAGCGCCCGTAGCTCAGCTGGATAGAGTATTGGTTTCCGAAGCCAAGGGTCGTGGGTTCGACTCCCGCCGGGCGCGCCA
>JAQTOM010000119.1 GCA_028713345.1 Gallionellaceae bacterium
TAGCTTCTGCCAGCTGCATTGTGAATGCGGGGGCAGTGCCCGTTTTTGCCGATGTGGATGCGGATAGCCAAAATATTACCGCTGAAACTATTCGCGCTGTTTTGACACCGCGCACGCGAGCAATTATCTGCGTTCATTTGGCAGGGCATCCGTGTGAAATGAATGAGATCATGGCGCTTGCTGAAGAGTATGGTCTCTATGTGATTGAGGATTGCGCACAAGCGCATGGTGCAAGCTATAAGGGGCGCTCTGTCGGAACGATAGGCCATATCGGGGCTTGGTCGTTTTGTCAGGATAAAATTATGACGACAGGTGGTGAAGGCGGCATGGTGACTACCAATGATCGCGATCTCTGGTTGAAAATGTGGTCTCACAAGGATCATGGCAAATCTTTTGATGCGGTATATAACCGGCAGCACCCGCCAGGATTTCGATGGTTGCATGATTCGTTCGGTACAAATTGGCGTTTGACGGAGATGCAGTCAGCTATTGGCCGGGTTCAATTACGAAAAATGCCGACTTGGCACGAGGCGCGCAAGCGCAATGCCGAAGCAATTTTAGCTGCTGCAAGTACATGTCCTGCACTACGTGTGCCATTTGTGTCGAGTGATGTTGAACATGCCTGGTATAAGGCATATGTATTTGTGCGGCCATCGCAGTTAAGAGATGGATGGGGGCGTGACAGGATTATTGGCGAAATCAATGCACGAGGTGTGCCTTGCTATGAGGGTTCTTGTTCTGAGGTGTACTTGGAAAAAGCCTTTGATAATACTGGCTGGCGCCCCGCACAGTGTTTGCCTGTAGCAAGAGAGCTGGGCGAGACGAGTTTGATGTTCCTCGTCCACCCCACGCTTTCAGATGAAGAAATTAAAAGGACCTGTGATGTTATTCAGGAGGTGATGCAAGATGCGACTATTGCCGAGCAAGAAGCTTGTATAACTTAACAAAGCTGCCCAGGAGTTCAAAGCGTCTGATCATGCTTGCATCGGATGCAGTATTGCTGCCGTTCGCACTTTGGTCGGCGATTGCCCTGCGTATCGGCGATTGGCCGATGCAGATTGATGGCTTGTACTGGGCATTATTTAATGCCCAGCTCGTTGCCATTCCTGTATTCGTTAATCTTGGCTTGTATCGCGCAGTTATCCGCTATATGGAGGGCAAGGTTGTGTTAACGGTGCTGAAAGGAGTGACGCTCTCGGTGCTGCTTCTCGTGGTGCTGAATTTACTGGCCGGCATACATGGCATCCCACGCTCTTCATACATTATTTACTGGGGGATTGCACTGCTCTATATCGGTGGCAGCCGGATGATGGCCCGGGCGTATTTCCGGAAGGGTGGATATGGAGATGGCAAGAGCATACGCCAGCGTGTCGCCATTTATGGTGCTGGAGAAACAGGCGTAAAACTGATTTCTGCCTTGCATACCGGGCATCATTTTGACGTGGTGGCTTTTTTTGATGATGACACTGACCTGCATGGCAGTGAAATCAGCGGGGTAACCGTATATCACCCTTCGTTTCTTCCTGAACTGTTGGAAACAAAGAGGATAGATTCGGTGTTGCTGGCCATTCCCTCTGCTACACGTAAACGCCGCAATGAAATTATCCGTGATCTCAGCCGGTTCAAGGTTTCTGTCAAGACCATTCCCACTATGCGGGACTTGATGAGCGGGGCCGCCAAGGTTGACGAAATAAAGGAAGTCGATATTGAGGATTTGCTTGGGCGCGATTCGGTGCAGCCCCTTTCCCACTTGATCGGGAGGTGTATTGTCGGCAAGTCGGTGATGGTGACCGGGGCAGGCGGTTCGATCGGCGCCGAGCTATGCCGACAGATATTGCTGCAGGAGCCGAAGCGCCTGGTGTTGTTTGAGAAATCCGAATTTGCCTTGTATCAAATCGTGCAGGAACTCGATTCACTCAAGGCGAAATACCATAGTGCGGCGGAGATTATTCCCATCCTCGGCTCGGTTGCGCATCAGAGGCGCGTCGAGCGGGTACTGGGCAGTTTTGGTATCCAAACAATTTACCATGCCGCTGCTTACAAGCATGTGCCATTGGTTGAGCATAATCTTATTGAGGGTGTGTTCAACAATATATTTGGCACCTGGCGTACGGCTGAGGCGGCACGGAAAATGGGCGTGGAGACCTTCGTGTTGATCTCGACGGATAAGGCGGTGCGTCCCACTAATGTGATGGGAGCCAGCAAGCGTTTTTCGGAGCTGATATTGCAGGCGTTTGCGCACGAGGGCGGGGCAACACGGTTTTGCATGGTGCGCTTTGGCAATGTGCTGGGGTCATCCGGCTCCGTCGTCCCGTTATTCAAAAAGCAGATTCAAGAAGGTGGCCCGGTGACCGTGACCCACCCCGAAATAACACGGTTTTTCATGACGATTCCAGAAGCTGCGGGCTTGGTGTTGCAGGCCGGCGCGATGGGGATGGGCGGCGATGTGTTCGTGCTGGATATGGGCTCGCCAATGAAGATTGTTGACCTGGCATGCAAAATGATTCACCTGAGTGGTTTGGAGGTGCGCGATGAAGAACATCCTGAGGGTGATATAGCAATCGAATATAGCGGCTTGCGTCCGGGAGAAAAGCTGTATGAGGAACTGTTGATCGGGGAAAATGTGACAGGAACCGAGCATCCCCTGATTCTGCGCGCAGAAGAGCAGGAGTTGCCTTGGGCCAGCCTGAAAGAGGCACTGGGAAGGCTGGATTCGGCTTTTCATGAGGCCGATTGTGAAGCGGTGAGGAA
>JAQTOM010000060.1:0-3495 GCA_028713345.1 Gallionellaceae bacterium
CATGCAGGATTTTCATCGGCATGCCATATTCTTCGCCGGTGCGTTGCAGCGCACGAATATCCTTGGGGAAACAGGAGCCGCCATAGCCGCAGCCGGAATACAGGAAGTGGTAGCCGATGCGCTGGTCGGAGCCGATACCCTTGCGCACGTGCTCGATGTCGGCGCCGACTTTTTCCGCGAGGTTGGCCAGCTCGTTCATAAATGAGATACGCGTGGCGAGCATGGCGTTGGCGGCGTATTTGGTGAGTTCCGCCGATTTGATATCCATTACCATCAGGCGGTCGTGGTTGCGCTGGAACGGGGAATACATGTCGCGCATGATCTTGATGGCGCGCTCGTCTTCCGTGCCGATCACGATGCGGTCCGGGCGGTTAAAATCGTCAATCGCCGCGCCTTCCTTGAGGAATTCCGGGTTGGAGACTACGCTGAATCCGATGTTTACCCCGCGCCGGTCAAGCTCTTTCTGTATCGCCATCCTCACTTTTTCTGCGGTACCGACCGGCACCGTGGATTTGTCCACTATAACCTTGTATTCAGTCATGGTGCGGCCTATGGCGCGTGCGGCAGCGATAACATATTGCAGATCGGCGGAACCGTCTTCGCCCGGCGGAGTGCCCACCGCGATCATCTGCACCAACCCGTGCGCCACGCTTTCTTCCACATCATTCGTGAAACGCAGGCGGCCTGCGGCGGTATTGGCCGCGATAAGCTCCTTCAATCCTGGCTCATAAATAGGCACGCCGCCCTGTTGCAAAGTTGCAATCTTGCGCGCGTCCACATCCATGCACATGACGTTGTTGCCCAGCTCGGCCAGGCATGCGCCAGACACCAGGCCCACATAGCCGGAACCGATTACGGTGATTTTCATTTTGCTAACACTCCCAAATTAACAACCCACACACATCCGGGTGTAACGGCCACAGCAAAAGCTGTGGGAACCGCACGGGATGGTCATATCCCCGTGGCAGTTTCACATAGCCATTCGACTAAGCTGGCAAACTACGTCAGCAAAGTCGCTGGTTAAGCCACGGGAGTAAGAAATTAAAGCGCGCATTATGCCGCAGATTGTCCGCTCACGGCAGCATTCAACAGCCTGCTCCCTCTGCGTGTCCGTCTTTATGGCCATCAGCCGGTATTTCTGCTGGCGTGACGCAAAGATGGAAAGCTGTCACAAAGATTGGGTATTGTTTTGAAAATAAGAAAAATCCGGTTACCGTCCTACCATTCGCGGAACGAAACACCCATCCCCACCGTGCTTTGGCGGTGGTTGTAATCAATCAGGCTCTCGCCATAGCCGCTGGTCGCCTGGACAAACAGTTTGGCCGACTTGCCGATGAGCAGCGGCGTGGCCCACTCGAGCTGCAAGAAGCCGCGATTCTGGCCCAGGCTCAGGTTGTTGCGCACCAGCAGCGAGACAGACTGGCTCTTGTTCGGTTCCCAGCGCAATACGGCGTCGGCATGACCCAGATAATTGGTGATGTCAGGATTGTCGTCCTGCAACTGATTTTCCGGGATACGCCACCATCCGCGCGCCAGCAATGAAATATCATTCCATTCCCAGCCGCCTTGCAGGTACAAGCGGTTCCAGCTGCGCGACTCAGACAGGCTCTTGCCATTCGACTGGTGTACCAGCCCAAGGTTAACCAGCTTCAGTCCGGACGGTTTGCCAGTGATAAAGGATGCAATGAGTTCCGGTTCATAGTCCGTCTCGCGGAAAGGGGAGGAATTGCGGGTGTTGAATGACTGCCAGTTGGATTGTTGGGTATAGGCGCCCCACAGGCGGAAATCCTTGAAATCCAGAAAATCGATTTGCCTGATATTCATGATTTCAGCCTTGACGCTGAACTGGAATTTTGTCTCGGCAGGGTCGTAGTCGTATGGCAGCAAGGGGGCGTGGGCGCCCACGGCAGGGGTATACGGCAGCCGGTTTGGATGATTGGTTTCACGCACGATGAGATAGTTCTGGCGGTGTGGTTTGAGCGGCATCAGCCTTGTACTGTCCTCGTGTTCACCCCTCCCATCCAGGTTCCACGTCCTGGCGAGGTAGGAGCGCTGCTTCTTGCTGCCTGACTCTTTGGCATCATGGGATTTGGCATCTGGTAATTGTACGTCGGCGCCAGCCGCAGTCTTGTCTTCATGCGGCTGGGCAGACGCAAGGTCGTCATAACATTTCAGGCGCTCGCGGTCATCGTGCATGGCGGCGCACTGCAACAATTCCTCATTGGCGCTATAGGCACTGGGGGCAATTGCGGTGCACAGTCCGGCAAGTAGCAAGCCTGCATACAGGCGGCGGGATACGGGTGTCGGCATGGCTGCGAGAGACTAGTGCAAGCTGACAATGGGCCGGAATCCCAGGCGCGCCTGTAGTTTTTCCGCACTGGCGCGTGCCTCGTTCTGGTTGGCATACGGGCCGACATGCACGCGCGCCAGCCCATCTTTTTCGTAAAGGTTGACCTGTTTGCCGCTGCCCTCGAATTCGGCGCGCATGCGCGCCAGAAAACCTTCTGCACCCTGATGCGACTTGAATGCGCCCAGTTGTAGAAACACATTGCCGCCAGCAGCCGCAATAACCGGCCTGTTTGAATCAGCGGGCGCAGCGGCTTTTACAGGCTCGGGCGGCAAGGGTTCAACCTTGATCGGCTCGGCGACTATCGGCGCAGGAATGGTGGTGTCCGGTGTCAGGCTCTCCACAATCACCTCGCTGCTGCCGTTGCCCACGATGCCGAGCTTGTATGCGGCGGTATAGGACAGGTCAATGATGCGTTCATGCAGGAAAGGGCCCCGGTCATTCACGCGCACCACGACCGATTTGTTGGTGGCAGCGTTAGTAACACGCGCGTAGCTGGGTATCGGCAACACGGGATGTGCGGCAGTCATGCCGTACATGTCATATACCTCGCCGCTGGAAGTGCGCTGTCCGTGGAATTTTTTTCCATACCAGGAGGCGATGCCGCGCTCTTTGTAGTTTCCCGGAGCGGCCAGCGGGGTATAGGTTTTGCCCAGGGCGGCATACTGGCGGTTGGCGTAGTTGTGCAACGGTTCAGCCTTGGGTACGGCATCCGGCGTGGCATCCAGGTTGGCGGGCGCATCGGCGCCCGGGCCGTCACCCGCCAAATAGCCGCCGCTCCCGGGTTTGGCGGCAGGCTGAAGCTGGATGGACTGCGATTCGACTACAGGCGCTGGCCTGCGCGCCTCCGCCTTGCTTTCCGGCGCGCTGCCGCGCGCGGGTTGGGCCGCAGGCTCGATCCGTATCGGTTGCGATTCGACCACCGGTACGGGCGAACCGCGTGTCTCTGCCGTGCGTTCCGGCGCACTGCCGCAGGCAGCGAGAATGGCTGTTGCAAATAATATCAATCCGGTTTGTTTGCTCATTATTCAAACTCCTTTGAGGAACACCTTTAAGTTTGTACCAGTTTTTTATGTGTGTGAATGCTCATCAGCATACCAAAACCCAGCAATAATGTGACCATGGATGTACCGCCGTAGCTGATTAAG
>JAQTOM010000060.1:3595-10655 GCA_028713345.1 Gallionellaceae bacterium
TCATTATTCAAACTCCTTTGAGGAACACCTTTAAGTTTGTACCAGTTTTTTATGTGTGTGAATGCTCATCAGCATACCAAAACCCAGCAATAATGTGACCATGGATGTACCGCCGTAGCTGATTAAGGGCAACGGCACCCCCACCACCGGCAGGATGCCGCTCACCATGCCCATGTTGACAAAGGCATAAGTGAAAAAAGTCAGTGTAATCGAGCCTGCCATCAGGCGTGTAAAGTAAGTGGAAGCATCTGCGGTAATGACGAAACCGCGCCCGATGACGAACAGGTACATGCCCAGCAGGATGAGGTTGCCGAGCAGTCCGAACTCTTCCGAATATACTGCAAAGATGAAATCGGTCGTGCGCTCCGGCAGAAAGTCGAGATGGGTCTGCGTGCCATTGAGATAACCTTTGCCAAATATCCCGCCAGAGCCGACCGCAATCATGCCCTGGATGGTGTGGTAGCCCTTGCCCAGCGCATCCTGCGACGGGTCGAGCAGCATCATGATGCGGTGGCGCTGGTAGTCGTGCAGCATGGACCACAGCACCGGCAGGCTGCCCAGGCCGGCCACCAGCATCACTGCCATCACGCGCCAGCTCAGCCCGGCGAGGAACAGCAAGTAAAAACCGCTGGCCGAGATCAGCACGGCAGTACCGAGATCCGGCTGGCGCGCAATCAATGCCACCGGCAGCAAGAGCAGCAGTGCCGCGACAAAATAATTTCTCAGCGTCAATGTGGCTTCATTCTTTTCGAAATACCACGCCATCATCAGCGGTACGGCGATCTTCATCAGTTCGGAAGGTTGAATAACCGTCACCCCGATGTTCAGCCAGCGCCGCGCGCCATGGCTGACCTCGCCAAACAGCGCCACACCGACCAGTAGCGACAGGCCGAGAATGTAGATCGGCAAGGCGGTGCGCATCAGGTAATGCAGCGGCAAATTGGCTACCAGCCACATGCAACCCAGCGCCACCAGCATGTTCGCCACCTGCTTCAATACGCGGCTCCAATCGCCGTCGCTGGCGCTATACAGCACCATCAGGCTGGTCAGCAGCAACAGGCCGAGCGCGGCCATCAATATCGGGTCAAGATGGAGAATGAAACGCTGCCACAGGCGCTGCCTAATCATGTTCCGCCTCTTCTTCCTTCGCCGCAGGCAGGGGCTTGGGCACCTTGCCCAGCAAGTAGTAATCCAGCACCTTGCGTGCGATGGGTGCGGCAGTGGAACCGCCGTGGCCGCCGTTTTCCGCCAGCACTGCCAGCGCGATCTTCGGCTTCTCGGCAGGTGCAAAAGCGATAAACCACGCGTGGTCGCGGTAATATTCGGACAGCTTGCTGGCGTCATATTTTTCGCCCTGCTTCATGCCTACCACCTGTGCCGTGCCGGTCTTGCCCGCAAATGCATAAGACGCCCCCGCCCCTGCCTGCGCGGCGGTACCCCCGGGCTGCGTCACCGCCACCATGGCGCGCTTCACCAGCGCAACGTGTTCCGGATTCAGGTTGATGTTGAATTCGGGTTTTACTTCCGGCACCGGTGTTTCTTTGCCGCCGCTATGTTGCACCTGCCGCACCAAGTGCGGGTGATAGCCTACGCCATCGTTGGCCAATATCGCCGTGGCGTAGGCCAGTTGCATCGGTGTGACCAGGTCGTAACCCTGGCCGATGCCTGCCGACACGGTGTCGCCCGCATACCATTTTTGCTGGTAACGCTTCTGCTTCCATTCCTGTGACGGCAGCAGGCCGGAAGTCTCGCCTTCCAGGTCGATGCCGGTCTTCTTGCCAAAGCCGAATTGCGACAGGAAGCTGTACATATTGTCGATACCAAGTTCGGTGGCCAGCCCGTAATAATAGGTGTCGCACGACACCACGATGGACTTGAACATATCCACACTGCCGTGCCCCCCTTTTTTCCAGTCGCGGTACTGATGGCTGCTGCCTGGCAGGGTGTAATAACCCGGGTCGCTGATGGTGTGGCCGGGCGAACGCTTGTTGTAATACAGACCGGCCAGCGCCATGAACGGCTTGATGGTGGAGCCAAGGGGATACTGGCCGCGCAGCGCGCGATTGTTGAGCGGCACATCGGGCGAGTTATTCAGTTCGCTCCAGCTCTGTTCGTCGATGCCATCGATAAACAGATTGGGGTCATAGCCCGGCCTGCTGACGAAGGCCAGCACCTCGCCATTGTTCGGGTCGATTGCCACCAGCGCACCGCGGTAGTTGCCGAATGCCTGCTCGGCAATTTCCTGCAACTTGGCATCCAGAGTCAGCACCAGGTTATTGCCCGATACCGGGGGGGTACGCGACAACACGCGCACCCCGCGTCCACCGGCGTCCACCTCCACCTGCTCGATGCCGGTGTTGCCGTGCAACTCACTCTCGTAGCTTTGCTCGATGCCGGTCTTGCCGATGTAATCCGAACCGCGGTAATTGGCGGCGCTCTCATCTTCTTCGAGCTGTTGTATGTCACTCTCGTTGATGCGCCCGATGTAACCGATCAGGTGCGAGGTCTGTTCGCGATAAGGATATTCGCGGAACAGGCGCGCCTTGATTTCAACCCCGGCAAACCGGTAGCGCTGTGCGGCAAAACGCGCGACCTCTTCATCCGACAGACGGTTGCGTATCGGCAGGCTCTCAAAATCGTGGCTCTCCAGCAGCAGCTTCCTGAAGCGCTTGCGGTCCTTGGGCTGAATATCCACGATCTGCGCCAGTTGCTCTATTGTGGCCTCCAGATTGCCGACCTTGCCCGGCGTGATTTCCAGGGTGTAGCCGGAATAGTTGTGTGCCAGCACCACGCCATTGCGGTCGAGTATCAGGCCGCGGTTGGGTACGATGGGGACGACCGAGATGCGGTTATTCTCCGCCAGGGTTTGATAGTGGCTATGCCGCACCACTTGCAAGTAGACAAAGCGCGTCAACAATGCCAGCAGCATGACCAGCACGAAACCCAGGCTCAGCGCCAGGCGCAGCCGGAAGTGATAGATTTCGCGTTGGGTATTTTTAAGCTCGACGCGACGCTTCATAGCTCTGCTTCAGCGCGCGGGCGGCGCAAGGCTTGTAACAGCACGGTCAGCGGAGCCCACAGCAGGGCCGACACCACGCTGCCGACAAAATATTCCCACGCGATATAACCGTGCATCTGCCAATGCACCGCGGCATAGGCCGCATACGCCAGCAGCAGCACCGGGAAAACCTGCATGGTTTGCTGGCGCAGGTCAAACATCTGCACGCGGCGGTGCAACACGATGCCGCCGAACGCCAGCACCGAATAAGCCAGGGCGTGTTGCCCGAACAGGCTGGCATTGGCCACATCGGCAAATATACCCACCAGCCAAGCCATGCCGATGCCGACGCGGTAGGGTTTGTGTATGCACCAGTAAAGCACCACCAGCGCGACGAAATCCGGCCGCAGCGCCAGCCAGACACCCTGCCACGGCAACCAGTTGAGCAGCAGCGCGGCAACCAGGCTGAAGACGATGAAAATGTTGCTGGCCGGCAACAGGAATTCCTGATCCTTGGGAAGGGGTGCGCTCATGGCTTCTTCCGCTTGCTTTTTCTGGGTTTGTCGGTGGCGTTTGTTTCGGCGGCAGCTTCGGGGCGTTCCGGCAGCTTTGGCAGGCCGGACAGGATCAGCAACTGGCGCTGTTTGGACACTCCGGCAATCGGGGCGCACTGGATGCGCGCAAACGGATAGGCGGGGTCGCGCTCGATACGGTTCACTCTGGCCACCAGCAAGCCGGGCGGGTAGGTGCCGTCAATGCCCGAGGTCACCAGTACGTCGCCGTTTTGAATGTCGACGCTGGTCGGCATGTAGCGCAGTGCAAGTTCGCTGGTGTCGCCGGAACCAAACACGATCGAGCGCAGGCCGTTGCGCAGCACCTGCACCGGTATTGCGTGATCCTTATCGGTGATCAGCGTAACTTCGGAGAGCCACGGGTAAACGCGCGTGATCTGGCCGACAATACCGTTGTCATCCATCACTACCTGCCCCGCCAGCACGTTTGCCTGCGCGCCCTTGTCCAGAAGAATCTTGCGCTTGAAAATGTCGCGTTCGACATACACGATCTCAGCCAGCTGCATGGGGTAGTCGGCGTGCTGCTGCACCTCCAGCAACTGGCGCAGGTGCTGGTTTTCCGCCCGCAGCACTTGCAATTCCTGTAACTGTGCGGCATCCACAAGATGCTGCTGGTGCAGCCCGGCATTGTCGCGGATCAGGTTGCTCTGAAAAGTAAAAAAGGTGTCGGCCCGCTGCCACAGCACACCCGGTGCTGCGACTAGCCGCTGCAGTGGGTAGACAAGGACAGAAAGCACACTGCGCGTGGATTTCAGATACTGATAACGCGCGTCCACGAACAACAGCAACAGCGATAGCAGCGAGAAGAATACCAGGCGTACAGCCGGACTGGGGCCGCGATTGAAGAAACGGAAGGACTGGGTGTGTTCCATATCAGAACTCAGGAGCCAGGATGCAGGATTCAGAACCAGCGCACATCATCTGAATCCCGAATCCCGAATCCTGCATCCTGACATCAATCGGTGGTGAAGATACTGCTGAATTTATCCATCCGGTCAAGCGCTATGCCGGAGCCGCGCACCACGCAGGTCAGCGGATCGTCCGCGATCAGCACCGGCAGCCCGGTCTCCTCCATCAGCAGGCGGTCGATGTCGCGCAGCAGCGCGCCGCCGCCGGTCAGCACCATGCCCTTGCTGGCAATGTCCGAACCCAATTCCGGTGGAGTCTGTTCCAGCGCGGTCTTCACCGCACTGACGATGCTGTTGAGCGGGTCGCTCAGCGCTTCCAGGATTTCATTGCTGGAAATGGTGAAGCTGCGCGGCACGCCTTCCGCCAGGTTGCGCCCGTTGACTTCCATCTCGCGCACCTCGCTGCCCGGGAAGGCAGAGCCGATTTCCTTCTTGATCTGCTCGGCGGTGGTTTCGCCGATCAGCATGCCGTAGTTGCGGCGGATGTAATTGATGATGGCCTCGTCAAACTTGTCGCCGCCGACGCGCACCGAGCCGGAATACACCGCGCCGCCCAGCGAAATCACGCCCACTTCGGTGGTGCCGCCGCCGATGTCCACCACCATCGAACCGGTCGCTTCTTCCACCGGCAGGCCGGCACCGATCGCCGCCGCCATCGGCTCCTCGATCAGTTCCACGCGGCGCGCGCCCGCGCCGTATGCGGATTCGCGGATGGCGCGCCGCTCGACCTGGGTGGAGCCGCACGGCACGCAGATCACGATGCGCGGGCTGGGCGTGAAGATGCCGGACTTGTGCACACGGCGGATGAACTGCTTGAGCATCTGCTCGGTGACGGTGAAATCCGCGATCACGCCGTCCTTCATCGGGCGGATGGCGGTGATGTTGCCCGGCGTGCGCCCCAGCATTTGCTTGGCCGCGAGCCCGACCTGCTGGATCACCTTCTTGCCGTTGGGGCCGCCCTCCTGGCGGATGGCTACGACCGATGGCTCGTTCAGCACGATGCCCTGTCCGCGCGCCCAGATCAGGGTGTTCGCGGTGCCCAGGTCAATCGCCAGGTCATTGGAAAAATAGCCTTCTAAAAAAGCAAACATGTCAGAACCCCGATAGATGTGAAGAAGTGCGCCTGCAAAGGCGTTTATGATACCCTATTAAGCTTGTTTCAATAAAGCCCTAGCCTTTCATCATGACACTGAGCATAGACGACGTAAAAAAAGTGGCCCGGCTGGCCCGGCTGGCAGTAACCGAACAGGAGGCGCAAACAGCGCATGTCCAGTTATCCGGCATATTCGGCTTGATCGCCGAAATGCAGGCGGTGGATACCATCGGCATAGAACCCATGTCGCATGCGCAGGATGTCACCCAGCGCCTGCGCGAGGACAAGGTTACGGAAGGCAACCAGCGCGAGCTGTTCCAGTCCGTAGCGCCGCAAGTCGAGCGCGGCCTGTATCTCGTACCCCAAGTCATCGAATAACCCATCACCCCAACATGCTTGATTCCAGTTTACGGCAGCTAGGCGCCGCATTGCATAGCAAGAAAATCTCCAGCGTCGAGTTGACGCAACTTTATCTCGAGCGTATTACGGCGCTCAATCCTGAACTCAACGCCTACATCACGGTAAACCCGGAGATGAGCCTGGCACAGGCACGCACCGCCGACGCGATGCTGGCGCAAGGCCAGGGGCAAATTCTCACCGGCATCCCCATCGCGCAGAAAGACATCTTCTGCGCCAAGGGCTGGCGCACTACCTGCGGCTCGAAAATGCTGCACAACTTCATTTCGCCTTACGACGCGCATGTCATCGAGCAATTCAACCGTGCGGGCGCGGTGAATCTGGGCAAGACCAACATGGACGAATTCGCCATGGGGTCGAGCAATGAAACTTCCTATTTCGGTGCGGTAAAAAATCCGTGGGATCGCAACGCCGTACCGGGCGGCAGTTCCGGCGGCAGCGCGGCAGCCGTGGCGGCGCGCCTGTGCGCGGCGGCCACCGGCACCGATACCGGCGGTTCCATCCGCCAGCCTGCCGCGCTGTGCGGCATCTCCGGCCTGAAGCCGACCTACGGCGTGTGCTCACGCTACGGCATGATCGCCTTCGCCTCCAGCCTGGATCAGGCCGGGCCGATGGCGCGCAGCGCGGAAGACCTCGCGCTGCTGCTCAACGTAATGGCCGGCTTCGACGAGCGCGATTCCACCAGCCTGCAACGCGACAGGGAAGACTATGCGCGCGACCTGAACCAGCCGTTGACCGGCCTGCGCATCGGCCTGCCGAAAGAATTCTTCGCCGAGGGCTTGAGCGCGGATGTGGCACAAGCTGTTGAGGCGTCCATCGCCGAATACAAGAAACTCGGCGCCACTGTGGTGGACATCGGCCTACCCAACTCGCGCCTGTCTATCCCGGTGTACTACGTGCTGGCTCCGGCGGAGGCTTCGAGCAACCTGTCGCGCTTCGACGGCGTGCGCTACGGCTACCGCGCGCCGGAATACGCCGACCTCACGGACATGTACGAAAAATCCCGTGCGCAGGGTTTCGGCGCAGAGGTGAAGCGCCGCATCATGATCGGCGCCTACGTGCTGAGCCACGG
>JAQTOM010000120.1 GCA_028713345.1 Gallionellaceae bacterium
AGGGTTTGAGGTGGTCGTGGACGGTGCGGTGCAGTCCGCTCAGTTGTTCCACCGCATCCAGTCTGGTGCGCAGCACCGTCCGGTCGCGCAGCGGGTGGTGCAGCCAGTGGTGCAGCAGGCGGCTGCCCATGTTGGTCGCGCAGGTGTCGAGCAGCGACAGCAGCGTGGGGGCGGGTTCGCCGCGCAGGGTCTGGGTGATCTCCAGGTTGCGTCGCGTCGCGGCATCCATGCGCACGTAGCGATCGGCGCTGTATACCTGCAGGCTGCGGATGTGGCCGATGGCTTGGCCTTGCGTGAGCTTGGCGTAGCCGAGCAGCGCACCGGCGGCTTCCAGTCCGACGCTGAAATCATCGCAACCGAAACCGGCGAGATCGAGCGTGGCGAACTGCTGGCACAGCGCGCGCCGCGCCGTGTCCAGCTCGAAATGCCAATCTGGCAGCATCTTGAGAGCCGCGTGGTTATTGGCTTGCGGGCGAGCGTTTTCGGCGTGCAGGATTTCGGAAGGTTGCAGGCGTTCCAGTTCGGCGGGCAGGTTTTCGGCGGAAGTCTCGCAGACGAAAAATTGTCCCGAGGCGAGATTCATCCATGCCAACCCGACCTTGCCGTGGCGCTGGTGCAGCGCCAGCAGCAGGCAGTCGCGCTTTTCTTCCAGCATGGCGGAGTCGGTGACCGTGCCGGGGGTGACGATGCGCATTACCTTGCGTTCCACCGGGCCTTTGCTGGTGGCGGGGTCGCCGATCTGTTCGCAGATCGCCACCGATTCGCCCAGCCGTACCAGGCGCGCCAGATATTGCTCGGCGGCATGGTAAGGCACACCGGCCATCTTGATCGGCTGGCCGTTGGACGCGCCGCGCTGGGTCAGCGTGATGTCGAGCAGCTTCGCGGCGCGCGCGGCATCCTCATGGAACAGTTCGTAGAAGTCGCCCATGCGGTAGAACAGCAGCATGTCGGGATGCTGCGCCTTGATGCCTAAATATTGCTGCATCATCGGGGTGTGTTGGACACTTGCCTGCTTTTTACTGCCTATAGCAGCATTGCCGATTGTGCCTGGGTGTTGCGCTGACATCGCTTGGTTTTTAGCCTTTCAGGGCGGGTGTCAGATGCGGTGCCATCACTTGCAGCAGCAGCGGATGGATATCGGGATTGCCCGTGCAGATGTTGCCGGTCTTGAGGTAGGTGTCCGAGCCGTGCAGGTCGCTGACCATGCCGCCCGCTTCGGTAATCAGCAGGCAGCCTGCGGCCATGTCCCACGGCTTGAGCCCGATTTCAAAGAAGCCGTCGTAGCGCCCTGCGGCCATCCACGCCAGATCCAGTGCGGCGGAACCGGGGCGGCGCAGGCCGGAGGTCTTCTGGATCAGTTCTTTGAAAATCGCCAGGTAGGCATCCATGTGTTCGAAATTGGTGTAGGGGAAACCGGTGCCGATCAGGCTGTCGGCAAGGTGCAGGCGTTTGGTGACACGCAGGCGTTTGTCGTTGAGGAATGCACCGCGCCCCCGTGTGGCGGTAAACAGTTCATTTTTGACCGGGTCGTACACTACCGCCTGGGTGATGATGCCTTTGTGCTGCAACGCGATGGACACGGCGTATTGCGGAAAGCCGTGCAAAAAGTTGGTCGTGCCATCCAGCGGATCGATGATCCACAGGAACTCCGACTCGCCTTGAGAACCGCTCTCTTCTGCTAGAATCGCATGGGTCGGATAGGCCTCCAGCAATGTCTGGATGATGGTTTGTTCGGCGGCGCGATCCACTTCGCTGACGAAATCCGAGTGGGATTTTTTGGTGATGGTGAGGTGATCGATCTTGTCGGCGGAGCGATGAATCAGATTGCCGGCGCGACGCGCGGCCTTTACCGCGATGTTGAGCATGGGATGCATAAGTACGACCTTTTTAATGAACAGCATAAATTGCAGGCCGCATTTTAGTTGGAATTACACTTTGTATAAACAGAATCTTATAGATAACACCATTATGGAGAATATCAGGGTCGTTCTCAGTCACACCACCCATCCGGGCAATATCGGTGCGGCGGCGCGCGCGATGAAGACCATGGGCCTGCGCCATCTGTATCTGATCAACCCCAGGCGTTTCCCCGACCCGCAGGCCGAGGCGATGGCCGCCGGGGCCGACGACCTGCTGCGCGATGCGGTGGTGTGCGGCTCCATCGATGAAGCCCTGCAGGGCGTGGTGTTCACGGTGGCGATGACCGCGCGGCTGCGCGATATTTCCATCGAAGTGAAGAGCCCGCGCGAGGCGGTGCCGCTGTTGCTGCAACAGGCCGCGCAGCAGCCGGTGGCGTTGCTGTTCGGCACCGAGATGTCCGGCCTGACCAATGAGGAAATGGGCAAGGCGCAGGTGCTGGTGAACATTCCCGCCAACCCGGATTTCTCTTCGCTCAACCTGGCGGCCGCGGTGCAGGTGATGAGCTACGAGTTGAGCGTGGCGGCGCAGGGCGTCGTGCCGACTACCCCGGAAGTCCGGTCTGCCACGCATGAGCAGGCGGAGGGGTATTTTGCGCATCTGGAAAAGACCCTGTTCGAGATCGGCTTTTTCACCACGCAAAACCCGGCACGCCTGATGCAGCGCCTGCGCCGCTTGTATGCCCGCGCGCGGCTGGAACCGGAGGAGATCAATATCCTGCGCGGCATATTGAGCACGACAACCGAGTACAATGCGCGCCTCAAATCGCGTTACCAGGAAGAGCACCGGAATGTTTCGGAAC
>JAQTOM010000121.1 GCA_028713345.1 Gallionellaceae bacterium
GCGATACTCAGGCAATCTTGTCCCAATACATCCCGTCGTTTAACCCGAAATTTATTGCGCTCTATGGCACGCCGGAACAAACTGCCGCGACCGCAAAAGAATTCAGGATTTTTTACAACAAGGAGCCAGGGAAAAGTCCCGGCTCCTACACACTGGACCACTCCGTCGGAACCTATATTTACGACCAATCCGGAAAATTGCGCCTGCATGGGAGCTATGGGCAAGGTGCTGATGCACTCGCCCATGATATTAAATTGCTGCTCAATTCATAGCTGCCCGGTTGTTCTGGCAAACGGTGTACGAAACGGCGCCAAATGGGATAGTTTCATGTAGCTCAAGTGCGCTTCTTGCCACCAGAGTTATCACGCAAAATTATTTTTCCATTCACGTAATGCGGCGAATACCGCCACTTCATTTCCTGATGGAAGCTTCAGGCCGGTTTGCTGTTCCACGTTGCGAATGATTTCCTGCACAGTACAGCGCAGGAAAGGGTTGGTAGACTTTTCCAGCGCAATGGTTGAAGGTAGTGTGGGGTACCCGGCGGCACGTAGCGCGCTGGCATCCTCCTGGCGTTGTTTGAGTTGCACATTGCCCGGCTCGCAAGCCAGGGCGAAACGGATATTGGCTTCGGTGTATTCATGCGCGCAGTACACTTTTGTTTCGCCGGGCAGACTTGCCAACCGTTGCAGGGAATGAAACAGTTGCGCGGCTGTTCCTTCAAACAGCCTGCCACAGCCGCAGCCAAACAGGGTGTCGCCGCAAAACACACCGCCCGCACCCAGATAGGCGATATGCCCGCGCGTGTGACCGGGAATATCGAGTACATCCAGCCTGACCCCCAGCTCCGGAATTTCTACTGCATCGGCTTCGCCGACAGCGCGGCTGAGGCAGGGAATATCTTCCTGTTGCGGCCCATACACCGGCGCGTTGTATACTTGTGCCAGTTCGCAGATACCGCCGACATGGTCGCCGTGGTGGTGGGTGCACAGGATGGCGGCAAGCCTGAGCCTGTGTGTGTCCAGATAAGCGCGCACTGGCGCAGCTTCACCCGGATCGACCGCAACGGCATGCTGCCGGTCATGCAGCAGCCAGATATAGTTGTCTTTAAATGCAGGTATGGGAATGATGTTGAGCACGCAATATCCGTTTCTTGTTAAATCATATTTGAGTGAAGCCAGCCCGTATGCCAACCGCTAATACACTTGCCGATTGGTTTGCCACGACACAGGGACAGTATCTGCTGGCCCGTGAGCAGGCATTCTTCGATCACAGTGTAGCCGATATTTTTGGTTTCAACGCGCTGCAACTGGGATTGCCCGAACATGAGTTTCTGCGCACCAGCCGCATGCCGTTGCGCGTAATGGCCGGTAATGAAGCGGGCGTGCAAGTGCGGGCGGATGTGGATGAGCTGCCATTTGAATGCGGCAGCCTGGACTTGATAGTATTGCCGCACGTCCTGGAATTTAACGCACATCCGCACCATATTTTGCGCGAGGCCGAGCGTATATTGATGCCTGACGGAACGCTCCTCATTAGCGGTTTTAATCCCCGCAGTCTGTGGGGCTTGCGTAGGGCGCTCGGCTCAAAAACCGGTTATCCGTGGAATGGCGACTTTATCGCCTTGCCGCGCCTGAAGGACTGGTTGGCATTGCTGGGGTTCGAGGTCGTGGCAGGACGCTTTGCCTGCTATGTGCCGCCATTCACCAACCCGGGATGGTCAAACCGCCTGCGCTTTATGGAACCGGCTGGTGATCGCTGGTGGGCCGTGTGTGGCGGAGTATATTTTTTGCAGGCGATCAAACGGGTGCCGGGTATGCGCCTGATCAAGCCGCGCTGGAACGAAGGGCTGGTGGGCAAACTGTTACCGGCAGCGCCCAAGCTGAACCGGGAAGTGCAGCAACGTACGAAATCTGAACCCCAGTAACTCTGTTTCATGCAAGAAAGCGTGATTTCAAGTTCGAAGTACGGCGCCTATTGATCCGGCAATTAAAAAACCGGCTCTGCCAGTGAGAATTGAATTCACCAGACAAAAAACAAAGCCAGCGTTAGCTGGCTTTGTTTTTGCTGCTTTCAGCCTGCTCTTAGTGAGACAAGCCAGCGATAAACTCTGCAATTTTCTTGATCTGTGCATCATCCCAACCCGAACCGCCCTTTGGTGGCATACCGCCCATCTTCCAGCCAAGGTCGCCACCTTTGGTAATGCTGGCAGCGATTTTGGTGGCCGCATCATGGTCGCCCTTGTACTTGGCGGCCACATCATTCCATGCTGGACCAACAACCTTCTTCTCGATGCTGTGGCACATACCGCACTTACCCTTGGCATCGGCCGGCATATCTGCTGCCAATGCTGAACCCGCAACCATCAGACCTGCTGCTGCAACCATGCTTACGATGATAGATTTCATGTTCTCTCCGTTAATTTAGACAAACTATTATAAAGTTGGGGGTCATAATATATGATTACTACCCACCGCTTATTCTAAACGACTCCGCCCGTTTTGCAAGTATGCGTTTCCCGACGGTAAGGTAATAACGCGCGCCATGGGCCATGCGTTGACATCTTGCCCGGGATTCCTACAGCATCCCACTTTGCTTGCCAGTAGGGTTAAAAACGGCAGTATGGCCAGTATTACAGGGAATACACGAGAATTATTGACGCTTATCAAGTAACCAA
>JAQTOM010000061.1 GCA_028713345.1 Gallionellaceae bacterium
GCGCTGCGCAGTTCCAACCGCGCCCTCAAGGTGCTGGGTGCGTGCAATGCAACCCTGGTCCACACAGACGAGGAAGGGAAGCTGCTGCAGGAGATGTGCGACCTGATCGTGGAGAAGGGCGGCTACCGCCAGGCGTGGATCGGCTATGCGGAAAATGACGGGGAGAAAACCATCAGGCCCGTGGCGTATGCTGGGTTCGAGGATGGCTATCTCGAAACCCTGCATCCCACTTGGGCGGATGTGGATGCCAGACCGTTCAGCAGGGCGATACGCACGCGCCTGCCTGCCATGGTGCATGATATCGCAGCGGATGCTTCGCTTGCCGCATGGCATGGGATAGCAAAGGAACTGGGTATGGCCTCGGCTTTTTCCATCCCCCTGCTGGTGAACGGCGACGTGTTGGGTGCGCTCAGCATCTACGCGGCGGAGGCGAATGCGTTCGATCGGGAAGAGACCGCATTATTGCAGGAGATGGCCGCTGACCTCGCCTTCGGCCTCCGCGTGCTGCGCCTGCGCCAGGAACAACAGCGCAGTGCGGAGCATGTGCGCACGGGGCTGGTGGGGACGGTGCAGGCGATCGCCTCCATGGTGGAAATGCGTGATCCCTACACCGCCGGACATCAGCGGCGGGTGGCGGATCTGGCCGTCGCGATCGCGGTTGAAATGGGATTGCCGGAGGATCAAGTGCACGGCCTCCATCTCGCCGGCACCATCCACGACTTGGGAAAAGTCCAGACTCCGGCGGAAATTCTCAGCAAGCCGGGAAAGTTGAGCGCCAGCGAATTCAGACTGATCAAGGATCATCCGCAGAACGGCTACGAAATCCTGAAAGACATCGAGTTTCCCTGGCCGATCGCGCAGATGGTGTTGCAGCACCACGAGAAACTCGACGGCTCGGGCTATCCGCAAGGGTTGAAGGGCAGCGAAATCCTGCTGGAGGCGAAAATAATGACCGTGGCCGACGTGATGGAAGCCATGTCGTCGCACCGTCCCTACCGTCCCGGCCTGGGGATAGAGACCGCGCTGGCGGAAATCACCAAGGGTCGCGGCACGCATTATGACCCCGATGCGGCGGATGCATGCGTGAAGCTGTTCAAGGAAAACAGGTTTACGTTCAAGTAGCGTATTGGGCGCGAACGGGAAAATCAGTATTTATGGAGAGGCCATTATCATGAGAGGCTCGCCTTGGAAGAGCGAGTGGTCGGATACGCTCAGCATGTCGAATGCGCAGACCGATAATACTACCGTTTTATTTTGGGCAGCACACCATGGGTTCGCAAATCACAAAAATTCATCCGGCAAATAGAGGGTTCCCTCTGCGGTTTTTCGCCGCCGCATTTGCAGTCAGCCTCTTTACCAGCCCTCTTACTGGCTGGCAGTTGTGGCTTGCGTACGATCATACTGAAGAATTATCGAAAAAGCATAAGGCCCTGACGGAGAATATCGGGCGCATCATGCTGCTCGACGAGGTGCTCACCATGTCGGCGCGCATGGCCGCTGTGACGGGGGATTTTAGTTATGAAAAAAGATATGACCAGTTCGACCCTGAATTGACAAAGGCGATTGATGAAGTAAGAAACCTGCTCCCGCAACAGGATATCAAACTATTTGTAACGGAGACGGATGAAGCGAACCTCGCCTTGGTGAAGATGGAACGACAGGCTTTTGCCCTGGCGCATGAGGGAAAACGGCAGGAGGCGATGGCACTGCTGAATGGCGGTGAATATGCAAGACAGAAAAAGATTTACGCCGACGGCATGCAAAAAACCATCAATGTGGCAAATGACCTTATTGAAAAAGGTTATCGCCATCTTCACTGGTTGTTTCTCGGACTGGTGGCCGCAAGCATCGTGAGTGTTCTTGTATTGCTGACAACCTGGGTTTTTGCCTCAATGTCGGCGCGCAGTTGGGCCAGGGAGCGCATGGAATCGGAGGATGCTTTACGCAATTCCCGTGATGAATTGGAGACTGGGGTTAAAGAGCGCACGGCTGAATTATCTCACGCCAATGAAGAGCTCAGGCATGAATCCTCCGTGCGCAAACTTGCAGAGAAAGAGTTGCGCGAAAGCGAGGAGAAGTTCCGTTCCATCTACGAAAGCTCGAACGATGCCGTCATGCTGCTGACGGAAACAGGTTTCTTCGATTGCAACGCACGCACGCTGGAAATGTTCAGGCTGAAAAGCAAGGATGAATTTATTTCTCTGCACCCGTCCCGGCTATCGCCACCCTTGCAGCCGGACGGGAGGGATTCGCTCAGCGCCGCGAACGAAAAAATCGCAACGGCATTCGAGTTGGGATCAAACCGCTTCGACTGGGTGCACCGCCGCAAGAATGGGGAAGATTTTCCGGCTGAAGTGATGCTGTCCGCCTTCAACTTTCAGGGAAAGAGGGTGTTGCAAGCGATCGTGCGCGACATCACCGAGCGCAAGAAGAATGAGCAGATGCTGCATGAACTGGCGAGCCGCGATGGCCTCACCGGGCTATACAACCATCGTACATTCTATGCGATGCTGGAAGAGGAAATTGCCCGCACCCAACGCTACAAACGCACGGTGTCGATGCTGTTGCTCGACATCGACCATTTCAAGCGCGTCAACGACACCTATGGTCATGTGGCCGGTGACCGCATCCTCGAAGGGGTGGCGCGCGTCTTGCAGCAATCCGTGCGGCAGGAAGACCGTGTATGCCGCTACGGCGGCGAAGAGATCAGCGTGATCTTGCCGGAGACTGACGTGCCGACTGCCGTACAGACGGCAGAGCGAGTGCGCGCGGCGGTGGAGCAGGCGGTGTTCAAGGATGACAGCGGGCAGGAGATCCGCATCACCGCCAGCATCGGGGTGGCTGCGTTGCCGGAGCAGGCGGCGACGCTGCGAGAGTTGGTCGAAGCTGCGGACACGGCGCTCTACGCCGCCAAGGAAGGGGGGCGCAACCGCGTGTGCCGCCATGAAAGACCTGCCGCTAATTAACGGCAGCCCTCCCCCTCTCCCTGCGGGAGAGGGGGCCGAAGGCGGGTGAGGGAAGGACTCTCCATATGTCCGCAAAATCTTTGGGGATAGGTATGGCACAACAAATTGTCACTTGTTTTGAAATACTCGATAATCTGCTCCAACTGAAAATTGGGAGGTGACTTAAATGCAAGAGCGACGGAAACACCCAAGAATAATCGTTGACCTGCCAGCTACAGTCCGGTTTTCCCTTCATTCCGATATGCAGGCCAGATTGATTGAGCTGTCTGGAGCGGGGGCAAGATTCCTGTGCGCACTCGCTCCGGAAATCCATTCCGAACTGGAGCTTCGCTTCAGCCTGCCATCCCGTAGAATCGGACACGAATTCAGGTTGATGGCCAATGTCAGGCATCTGTTTGACGTGATTGCCACGACCGGCAAGGGGGCTGATTACCGCTATGTGGCCGGGGTGGAATTTCAAAATATCCAACCGCAAGACCGCGCAATATTGGAAGAGTTTTGTGCCGCCGCATGCACGCAGAAGTGATGGCGGCGCCCCCGAAAGTGGCCATGCAGCAGGTGCAGAGGTATAAAAATGCGTGACATCAGGTTATATCGTGCTGTCCGGCCTTACCTTTCCGCCGTGGCTGTCATTGCCACCTCAGCGGTCCTGGTATTTACCATCTACTTCACCGAAATCGGCCTGCAATGGACCACCTTCCTGACCGGGCTGCTGGTGGCGTCCATCCTGGCAGAGGCGTCCCGGATGTCGCGCTCGGAATGGATACTGATGCGCCGCACGGCGCAGCTTGCGTCCATGAAAGACAAGCTCGAACACATGACACGGTTGCATGAACAGGATGAGAAGGGCCTCGCTGTAGCCAAATCGCGATTGCGTTTAATGGACGAGACCATGCCAACCATGGTGGCGTTGATCGATAGCGATGGCCGTTGCCGCTATCACAATCGCGCGTTCCGGAATTGGCTGCAATTAAGGCCGGAACAGATCAATGACCGCTATATGCGTGAAATACTGGGGAGCAAGGTTTACACGGAATTGGCGACCGTGGTCCGCCAATCACTGGATGGGCAGGCAGCAAGTTATGTGCGGACGCACACCATGCCAAACGGAGCGGTCTACCGCTTGGCCGTGGAGCATGTTCCACAGTTGGATGAACGGGGTAAAGTCACCGGCTTCTATATGCTGGCAAACGACTTGACCGAGCGCGATGATGTTCCTGGCGCGGCCAGGCATGCCTCCACCGGGATGGGCGCCGCACCTGATGTTGCCGGCAGTGCTGCGGCGCAAACCGGACAGGCGGATCAGGATTTATTCATTGCTTCCTTGTCCGAACAGGTTACCGGGCAGGAAGATGCGGGCAGGCGGATCTTTTCGGCGATTGAGGGTGGTGAATTCAGCCTGTTTTGCCAATTGATCGCACCGCTGGAAACCGGTTCCGGTGAATCCGCGCATTATGAAATCCTGATTCGCCTGAAGGAGGAAGAGCAAAACATGATGCCGCCGGGGGCGTTCTTCCCGCTTGCCGAAAAACACGGCCTCATGCCATATCTGGACCGCTGGGTGGTTCAACATATCCTGCAACGGGTAACCATTCAAAATCAACAAGGGATACAACAGCAAGGCTCAATATTCTTCATTAACGTGGCCAGAGCCACCATCCGCGACCCCGAATTTCCCGCATTCCTGGCGATGGTGCTGCAAGAATATGGGGTGGCGGGCAGTGTCCTGTGCTTTGAAGTGCCCGATTCCGAACTTATTCTGGAAAGCGCGGTGGTGGCAGAGTTTATACAGCAGGTAAGGCAGTGTGGCTGCCATGTTGCGCTTAGCGGCTTTGGCCGGGATGGTGTTTCATTCAATTTGATTCGCGGTTTTCAGGTGGAATTTCTTAAGATTGACGGCAGCATCGTTCTCGAAATTCTGCGCGACCCCGTCGGCCTGGCCAAAGTTGTAGCCATAAGCCGGGTGGCAAAAAAAATCGGCATTAAAACGATTGCAGAAATGGTGGAGAGCGAGGAGGCAATCACAAAATTGCGTGAAGCAGGAGTCGACTTCGCCCAGGGCTTTGGAATCTCGCGGCCAAACTCTTTTATTGAGTGAGTCAAAGCACGCTTACTGAACCGCACAAGCCCCCTGTTTTTCTGTATCGCCAAGCGTTGACTGGTGTGTTTGCATTTCCCAGGCGGTGACTTCCGTCTGCTGCAACAGGCTCTGCATGAAATCCATCGCAATCTCCAGCCGGTTTTCTGTTGCCGTCGAGAGTGCGGCGCCCAGTTCAAATTGTTCGCCGCGTATGCACAGGACAAAGGCTGGGGGCGGGGCTTCCCGGTAAACCTGCGGATACACGGCCAAGACTGCTTCGGGTGTCAGGGCGTGGCTGTACAAGGTGTGTGAGCCGCTTGCCTGGGCGCGATAGAAGGCATAGGGCGCGGGGGTATCCATGCCGGCATCAATAAACAGAACCATCTTGCGCCCGGCCATGTCTGTGACGTGCTCGACCTGCAACTGGAAATCCTCGATCAACTCGAAGTCTCCGGCACGTCCTTTTGCCTGGAGCCATGCATCCAGCCTGCGCAGCAGCAGCGGAGCCAGTGCGTCGTCACCGCGCGATTCGTTGCCGATGGCGAAGATGAGGATGGGTGGGGTCATGGTGGTCAAGATTAGGGCCCGTTCGTCCTGAGCTTGTCGAAGGGTGAATGGGCTTCGACAGGCTCAGCCCGAACGGATGTCTTTATCCGGTCGAATTGCAGTTAATGTCAGCACCACGGGTCAGCACATCCACCCTTTCTCCATCAGCATCCAGCAACTCCACCTGCAGCGGCATCTTGCCCAGTGCGTGGGTGGCGCAGGACAGGCAGGGATCGAAGGCGCGGATCGCCACTTCGATGTGGTTGAGCAGACCCTCGGTGAGTTTGCGTCCGTCGAGATACTGCCGCGCCACCTGGCGGATGGCCTCGTTCATCGCCTGGTTGTTGTGGGTGGTGGAGACGATCAGGTTGCAGCGGATGATCTGGTCGTGCTCGTCCACCTTGTAGTGGTGGATCAGCGTGCCGCGCGGCGCTTCGATCACACCCACGCCGCGCGCCTGCCGTTCGCCCTTGCTGACCAGATCATTGCCTTGCAGGTCCGGGTCATGCAGCAGATCGTTGATCATTTCGGCGGCATGCAGCATCTCGATCATGCGCGCCCAGTGGAAGCCCAGCGTCGCGCCGGCGGACGCCCCGCCCGCGAAGGCCAGGAACGCCATGCGCGCCTGATTGGCCAGCGGTGTGGGAATGAAGTCGCACTGCGTCACGCGGCTTAACGGGCCGACGCGGTACCAGCCCTGTTCCGGCCCCAGGCTGCGCAGGAAGGGGAACTTCATGTACGACCACGGTTTCACGTCCTCGAAGATCACATCCCAGTAGCGGGAGTAGTCGTAGTGGTCGAACAGGGTTTTGCCGTGCAGGTCGCGCGCGCGCAGGCCGCCGTGGTACAAGTCCAGCGCGCCGTCGGCGCGCACCAGATTCAGCGTGTGCGCCTTGAAGGTTCCGAAGGTATTGTAGACATCCAGATTCTGTTCGAATAACTGCTTCGCGATGGTCAGCGACTCGTGGCTCCAGGTGAGGATCTGCCCGATATCCTTCAGCAGGTAATCGCGTTCTTCGCTGCTGACGTTCTTGTTCACCCCGCCCGGTATCGAGCCGGTACCGTGCACGCGTTTGCCCGCCGTGATACGGATCACCTCCTGCCCGTATTTGCGCAGCAGCACACCCTGTTTTGCCAGCTCTGGGTACGCAGCAGCAATACCAACAATATTTCGCTTGGCGACATCGGAATCGAAACCGAACAACAGGTCGGGCGAGGACAGATGAAAGAAATGCAGCGCGTGCGATTGCAATATCTGCCCGTAATGCATCAGCCGCCGCACCTTCTCCGCCGTGGGCGTGAGCGTGGCGCCCACGATCATGTCCATCGCCTTGCTTGCTGCGAGGTGGTGGCTCACCGGGCAGATGCCGCACAGCCGCTGCACCATCACCGGCGCTTCCCAGTAAGGCCGCCCCTGGATGAATTTCTCGAAACCGCGAAATTCCACGATGTGCAGCCGCACCTGATGCACGCGGTCGTTCTCGTCCAGCAGCAGCGTCACCTTGCCGTGGCCTTCGACGCGCGACACCGGATCGATGGCGACGCGGCGCAATCCTTCGGGGTACGCGGCTGTCTCTAAGTTTTTGGTGTTGGCATCAGTCATATTTGATTAATCCATGCCCCAGCTCAGGCGTCTTGCCCGCGATGAGGTCGGTGAGGAATTTCCAGATCGCGTCGCCGGAGGGCGGGCAGCCGGGGATGAAGTAATCGACCTTCACCACTTCGTGCAGCGGATGCACCTTGTCCAGCGGCAGCGGCAGTTCCGGGTCGTTGGGAATGTGGCCGTGCGCCAGCCCGGGCTCGGTCAGATATACCTCGGTCAGGCAACTGCCGAGGTCGAGATGGTTGCGTTGCGCGGGCAGGCCGCCGGTGATGGCGCAGGAGCCGATGGCAATCAGAATTTTGCAGTTTTTCCTGAACTCGCGCAGCACATGCACATTCTCTGCATTGCAGATGCCGCCTTCGATCAGGCCGATGTCGCACGGCCCGCAATGCTTGATGTCAGTGAGTGGCGAGCGGTCGAATTCGACCAGATCGAGCAGCGGAAACAGGCGCTCGTCTATGTCGAGGAAAGACATGTGGCAACCGAAACAGCCGGCGAGTGAGGTGGTGGCGACGCGCAGCTTCTTGCTCATGGGGTTCCCTCGCAGGCGGCGCAATTGCCGCTGGCATCTGCCTGGCGCGGAGCGTCATCCAGCGCCTGCGCGCTGATCGGGCGCTGGTCGTAGCGCCGCTCGCCGATGGGTTGGCTGAATCCTACGCGCTTTCTCAATATCGCGCCGACCGGGCAAACCTGCATCGCCTTGTCGGTGAGCGCAATGTCGGTGTCCACCAGCAGGCCGGATTTGGAGTTGACGATGAGGTGTTTGTTGATGCCGCGCCCGGACAGCGCAAATATATTTTTGCCATCCACCTCGCTCGAGGCGCGCACACACAGCTCGCATAGCACGCAGCGGTTGAAGTCGAGCAGGATATCGGGGTGCGAGGCGTCCACCGGGCGGTCCGGATAGAGGTGGCGGAATCCGGCGGTGTGCACTTCCAGGTCGTAGCCCAGCGCCTGCAAGTTGCAGTTGCCGCTCTTCTCGCACGATGGGCAGAAGTGGTTGCCTTCGGCGAACAGCATCTGCACCAGCGTGCGGCGCAATGCGTTGAGTTCTTCGATGTTGCTCTCCACTTGCAGCCCGGCCTCGGCAGGCATGGTGCAGGAAGCGGCGGTGCGCCCGTTGATCTTCACCGTGCACAGCTTGCAACTGCCGTGCGGCTTGAATTCCGGGTGGTAGCACAGGTGCGGAACATAATGCCCGGCGGCCAGCGCGGCCTGCATCACGGTCTGGCCGGGTTCAAACGGGACGTTCTCGCCGTCCAATGTAAAGGTCATTTCACTCATGGCAAAAGCGTATAGAAGCCCGGCTTGCCGGGCGATTCATGAATATCGCGCAACGAGTTGCGCTCCTACTGGAGTGCATGAAATTCATATTTCCTCCGTCTTCAAATGTGCCCCCGCATCGTCGCGCCCGGTCATCTGGCGCGCGCGCGCCAATGCGCCATCCAAATCAAACGCCGGTTCAAAATCCAGCGACTTCAAGCGTCCCTCGTAGGCGGGGCGGAAATGCTTGAGCGTGTGCAGTACCGGGTTGCAGGCGCTACGCCCCAAGCCGCAGTGCGACGTGGCCTGCAACACGTGGTCGAGGTTTTCGATTTCATTCAGGTCGTGACGGGTGCCGTGCCCGGCAGCAATCTTGTCCATGGTGGTCTTCAGCATCGAGGTGCCGACGCGGCACGGCGTACAGAAGCCGCAGCTCTCGTGCGCGAAAAAGTGCACGAAGTTGCGCGCCACCTCGAACAGGTCGCGGCTGTCGTCGAACACCATGAACGCCCCGGCGGTGGGCAGGTCCTCAAAGCCCAGCTTGCGGTTGAATTCGCTCTCGGCGATGCATACGCCGGAAGGCCCGCTGATCTGTACCGCGCGCGTATTCACCGCACCGCAGTCCTGCAATATTTCGCGCACCGTTACGCCGAACGGATATTCGTAGATGCCGGGGCGCGGGCAATCGCCGGATACCGAGATGAGTTTGCTGCCGGCGGATTTGGCGGTGCCGATGGCGCGGTAATTTTCCGCTCCCATGTGGATGGCCAGCGCCGCCTGACAGAAGGTCTCGACGTTGTCCAGCGCGGTCGGCTGTTGCAGGTAGCCGTGCGTCACCGGGAACGGCGGGCGGTTGCGCGGCACGCCGCGCTTGCCTTCCAGCGATTCGATCAGCGCCGTTTCCTCGCCGCAGATGTAGGCGCCCGCGCCGAGGTGGATGACGATGTCGAAATCGAAACCGGCTTGACCGAGAATATTCCTGCCCAGCAGATTCGCATCGCGGCGGCGTTGCAGCACGGCCTGCAGGGGTTCAAGCAGATAACGATACTCGCCGCGCAGGTAGAGGTAGCCGTGCTGCGCGCCGACGGCCAGCGCGGCCAGCGTCATGCCCTCGAACACCAGGTCGGCATACGAGGTGAGCAATACACGATCCTTGAAAGTGCCGGGTTCGCCTTCATCGGCGTTGCACACCACATGGCGCGCCGTGCTGGGCGCATTGCGGCAGGCCTCCCATTTCAGCCCGGTAGGGAAGCCCGCACCACCGCGTCCGCGCAGGCCGCAGGCCTTGATCGTCTCGATGATATTTCCGCTGCCGATGGCGAGGGCGGCACGCAATGCGTCGCCGGGCGCAAGCGTGCTATCCAGCAGCAGCCCCTTGCGGCGGATGTTGTCTTCCACGTGGAAAAAATCGGCGGGCCAGTCCGCAAGCGGCGTGCGGTTGCGGATAAGCTGGCCGATCTCCTGCACGCGTTGCTGTGTCAGGCGTGTGATGGCGCGACCGTTCACCAGCAGCGCCGGTCCCTGATCGCACATGCCGGTGCAGGACGTGGCGCCAATGCTGACCAGTCCGTCTTCCGATACCTTGCCAGGTTGCAGCCACAACTGCTGGCACATCTTCTCCATCAGCACCTGGCTGCCCAGCATGCGGTCGGTGATGTTGTCGGAGAACAGCACCCGGTATTCGCCGTGCGGTTGCAGGTAGATGAAGGAATAAAACCCCGCAACGCCCTCGATTTTCGCGCGCGGAACTTGCAGTTTTACGCTGAGATAATCCACTGCATCCGGATGGATGTGGCCGTAGTGTTCCTGCGCTTCACGCAGGATTTGCAGGAGATTGG
>JAQTOM010000062.1 GCA_028713345.1 Gallionellaceae bacterium
CTCGTCTTGGTTCCTTTCAAGGTGTATGCCCAAGATACCCAGAAGCGGTTGAGCGGCTGGCTACTGGAACAAACACCCTCACCGGATGACTATCCTTTGGGGTTAAGCTGGCGAGTACCGGGAGAGAGGGCTTCCCAGAACGACCTGCGCTTTAATCTTCTCAAGAGCCTGTCCGGCCTTGACCCTGAAGTGAAGGCAGCCCCGGAAGCTTTGCGCGCCCTGCGCGGATGGCTCGGCGCACTTCCAGTTACTGGCCGCGCCCTGGTGGCGGTAGCCGATGCGCGCTGGCTCCAGGTCAATCCGGGTCGTGATCCGGTTATTCTGCCGGATCACAGCGTGATATTGCCCAAGCGGCCCCGCACGGTGACGGTTGTCACCGCGAGCGGCAAGCGTTGCCGGGTGATGCATGCTTCCAGCCGCGAGGCAAAGGCGTACATCGATATCTGTGATCCGGCAAATTCACAGCGGATAGATTGGGCGTGGATGGCGCAACCCGATGGCAGAGTACAACGTTTCGGTGTCGCCGCATGGAATCTGGAATCGCAGGACGAACCCGCGCCGGGGGCATGGATATGGGCGCCCCAACGCGATGGAGGGTGGCCGGAAAATTTGTCTTACAGACTTATTGCTTTTCTGGCCACACAAGGCCCCGCACCCGACCATGAGGAAAAACCCGCGCCTGATGCGCCTTCCAATGCCGATATTATCAACAGTGAGACCGTTCACAGAAGCACACCCGACTCATGGGTGACACTGGAGCTTTCTGATTTCGGTGATGCAACGAAAGACATTCGAGAGCAAAGCAGCACGGCCTTGCCTTCTGTAACTGAAATTAACCCAGTGATTTCCAGTGGCCAATCCCAAGCGTGGACAACTCTTTCCATTTCCGGTTTTGGGAGCGCCAAGAAAAACATTCATGAACAAAACGCCGCCCTCTCGTTTCCTGCAACAGAAGCCGTTTCCGCACGCTCACGCAGCCATGAGGTGACAGCAGGCGATTGGGGTGGCGTCGGCCTGTTGCAATCACCGACTGCCCGGATGCGGAAAGCGGGCGCCGCTTTGTTTCATTTGAGCCGTATATATCCTTATACGAATGGCAATGTGTTCTTGCAGCCATTTGACTGGATGGAGGTGGGATTTCGCTACACCAATATCAGCAACCGGCTTTACGGCCCGGCGCTTGCAGGCAACCAGGCTTACAAGGACAAGAGTATTGACGCCAAATTCAGAATATGGAATGAATCGGCCTATATGCCGCAACTTGCAATTGGCCTGCGCGATATGGCGGGAACAGGGCTTTTTTCCGGGGAATATTTGGTGGCTAACAAGCGTACCGCTGATTTTGACTGGAGCATGGGGCTGGGCTGGGGGTATGTCGGTGGGCGGGGCAATTTGCGCAATCCGCTTGGTTTTGTCAATAAGACATTTGATACGCGTAACAATATTGTCGGCCAGGGCGGCAACTTTGCCTTGAGCAGTTTTTTTCGCGGGCCTGCCGCGCTGTTTGGCGGGATGCAATATCAGACCCCTTGGGAGCCGCTGACCGTGAAGCTGGAGTATGACGGTAATAATTACCGGCACGAACCGCTGGCCAATAATCAACCGCAGCGCTCACCCTGGAACTTCGGCGCGGTTTATCGGGCGGCGCGGTCGGTGGATTTGGCATTCGGCGTTGAACGCGGCAACACTGCCATGCTCGGCATCACATTGCATACTCAACTGGACGAGCTTACGGTGCCCAAGTTGAATGACCCGGCGCGCGTGGCGGTAGCTGCCACTCGCCCGCAGCAGGCGCCCGACTGGGCTGCAACCGGCAGCGCCATTGAGAACCAGTCTGATTGGCAGGTACAGAGTATCGGCCAGCACGGGCACGAACTGCATGTGGCAGTTGATGATGCCGACGCAGGCTACTGGCGCGAGCGCATGGATCGGACTATCGCCGTACTGCATCGGGATGCACCGGCCTCTGTGGATCGTTTTACGCTCACTTACCGCGAACGCGGGGTGGAGATGGCCGAGCATGTGATAGACCGCGATGCATGGGTTGAACAGCAGACCCAGGCGCTGCCGCCCAGCGAGCGGCGCGAAGCGGTGATCGCGCGTCCACCGGCACAGGCGGAGCCGCAATCCGATCCGCAGGAGCCGTTTTACCGGCATACACGCCAAGCTCTCGATGCGGACCTGGGCATGAACTACAATTACAATTTGGGCGGCCCGGACGGGTTTATCCTGTATCAGATTTCGGCAACAGAGCGCGTCAAGTACAGGCTGCGCGACGATACCTGGCTACAAGGCAGACTGCAACTCAGCCTGATCGATAACTATGACAAGTTCCGCTTCACTGGATTCAGCAACTTGCCCAGAGTGCGTACATTCTTGCGGGAATACCAGACTACCTCAAGTCTCACCATGCCGAATTTGCAACTGACGCATGTCGGCAAGTTTAACGAGAACCAGTACTACAGCGTTTACGGGGGTTACCTCGAAGAGATGTTCGCAGGAGTCGGGGGCGAATGGTTATATCGGCCATTCGAAAGCCGGATAGCTTTGGGTGTGGATGCAAATGCGGTACGGCAGCGCGACTTCAGGCAGGATTTCAGTCTCCGCAATTATAATGTGGCAACTGGCCATGCGACGCTTTACTGGGATACCGGGTGGAACGACGTATTGGCAAACCTGAGTGCCGGGCGCTATCTGGCAGGAGATGCGGGTGTCACGGTGCAAATGTCGCGTGCCTTCCGGAATGGCGTAAACATGGGCGCATATTTCTCGAAGACCAGTGCAACGGCGGTGCAATTCGGTGAAGGAAGTTTTGACAAGGGAATATTTGTCAACATCCCCTTCGATGCAATGCTCACCCGCTCCAGCAGCCAGGTTGCCAACTTTGTCTGGAAACCTCTGACACGGGATGGCGGCGCCAAGCTTGATCGTGCTGTCATGCTTTATGATGTGACGAAGGTGCGCGACGACAGGTCTATGCATTACGAACCCGCACCGCCGCCAAATCACGCTTCCATTCCCGCTGACCGGCGTGAAAACTGGAATCCGCCGCCCAGAGAACCGGAACCTTATACGCGTGTGATGCCGAAACCAACAGCCAAGCAGTGGGCATCCGATGCACAGCGCTATAAGCAACGCTTGCAGGAGGCGCTTTACCACCAACATTTCCGTAACATCCAGATCGCTTATGATGCCTCGTACCGGTTGTCTGTCAGCCTTTCCAGCGACCGTATCCATCCCATCAGCCGCGCAATTGGGCGCGCGGCGCGCGCAGCCTTGTTGAATGCGCCGCTGGATGCGCGCGAGATACGCATCATATTTGCGGAACGCACCGACCCTGTTGTGACGTATGATTTTCTTGATTTGAAGCAGCTGCAACGCTACTTCAACGGCGAAATCAGCCAGGACAAGCTTGCTGACAGCGTCGCGGTTAATTACCACCATCCCATGATGGTGGAAGAGGATGCATTCGCACAGTTGGGAGACTTGGGCTCTGACGCGAAAGATCAGCGTATCGTTGATGTGCTGCTGCCGGATATGCATCCGATTGATATGGCAAGGAACGACCTCGGGGGTGCGGCCCGAACTGCGGCTGACACGGACTGGTTCAAGGCAGGCGCGATTGGCACCGGGCTGGTGCTGGCCAGCAGCATGCTGGACAAGAGTGCTGACCGCATCGCCCAAAACCATGCGGGAAGCAGCTGGCTGAAAGCGGGAAATAATATTGGCAATGCGCTGCCTTTTGTGGCTATCGCAGGCGCCGCCGCAACCGCATTAGGTACGAGCGACCCGGTACTCTCGCGGACCGGTTACACTGCCTTGGAGTCGGGTGCTGCCGCACTGCTATTGGGTACGGGGATGAAATATGCGGTAGGCCGTGCGCGCCCAATGAATGGGGTTGGCAACAGCAGCTTCAGCCCTTTTGCAGGATCGCCAGCGGCTGGCACCGATGGTTTCCCCTCTGGACATACCATCATAATGTGGGCAGTTGCCACACCGTTCGCGGAAGAATACAACGCGCCCTGGTTGTACGGGGTGGCTGCCGCAACTAATTTTGCGCGCGTTGGCAGCCGCCAGCACTGGGTTTCGGATACCGTGGCTGGCAGCCTGCTGGGTTACGGGATCGGAAAAATTTTCTGGGAATCATCACACGCACCCAGGAATGGTGGTGTTCGTATTCAGCCCCACCTGTCAGGAGTTGACGTATCCTGGGAATTGCAATGAAGAGTTTTTTTGCGGCACTTGCGAGTTGTGCAGTTGTAATGTTTTTTCACGGCACCGCGAACGGACAGACCCAATGCTGCGCTCCCGGCCAAAAACCTGCTGCAACACAGCAGGGAGGATGGAAGGATGGCATTCCCGACAACCATGGCGCAAAGGATATCGCGGAAGAATTCAGGCACATGCTCAAGCACGACAAGGATGCCATGGCTCGGCCCTGTGGGGACCGGTACGAACGCAGACTCGTGAATGGCAGCAAACAAGATAACGGCTCTTCCATCCGTGAACTGGACGGCCTGTCTGTGGGTGATATGAATGCAGGACAATGGAGTAACGAACAGGCCAGTGGCATGCCAACAACTGTGGCGATTGAACAGGCCCGCGCTCGCGTCCGCGCCGAACAGGAAGTGCAGATTGCCGTTGCCCAGCCTGGAACAAGGGTGTGCCGCAAACTTGCCGTTGGCATTTCCGAGAATGACTGGATTCGTGGGGTGATAGTTGAAGCAGGCAGCGGTCATGTATGCGTGAAAATAGACGACCCTGGTCATTTTGTACATACGCTCAACGGCATGGCAGTTGTCCGGGGCAGCTTCATCTGGGATGCGGTGTTATCGTGGATACCATGCGTCGAATAGCATTCTCGCCAGTAACGACTCCATCGCGAATTGATCTTACGGAAGACGCATGGGCGCCCCTATCCCGCAGGATGGAACATGGTCAGACAGGGTGCCACTTTGGCTGTGGGTACTATTGACCATGAAGGGACTACCTTTCCACAAGCGCTGTATATATGCCTGCCAGGGGATACTGAGCGCTTTTCGCAACGAGGCCAGCTTCAGGATTGAATTGCTGCTCGGTGCGATGGCATTGCTATTCACTGCCTGGCTCTCCCCACCGCTGTTGTGGGTGGCGCTGGTGGTGATTATGGTCGCCTTGGTGCTGGGGGCGGAATTGCTGAACACCGCACTGGAGCAGGTGCTGGATGGCCTGCATCCTGACCGGGCAGAATTTGTACAGGTAGCCAAAGATTGTGCTGCGGCTGCCGTGCTGGTGTTTAGCGTGGCATCAGTAGTGGTGTTGGTGTTGATGCTGATGGACGTATCGATTCATTAACGTAATGGAAATAACCGATGTATGAACGTTAAGGTGCAGTAACCGCGATCCGACCTGACAGACACCCTCATCTTAAGAAGGCGATCTGTATGGTAAAACACATTGCCCGCGTTGCTTTTTCTGCTGGGTAATTTGCTGTGCCATGCCGATGCAAATCTGCTGCGCAGTTCCGGAGGTTGCTTCAATCAAAATACGCTGCGTTTCGGTGTGAACCACATATATTTTGATTGGCCGCCTGTTTATCGCATCCTCCCATGCTGCTTCCAGTTTTTGTGGACATGAAACCAATTCGAATGTGCATTGTGCACATCTGGCGCGGATTGCGGCGACCGCCTTGTCGTTTTCTTCCTTGCACGCCCCAGCATCGCCCCATGGTTGCTCAATAAAAGTCAGTGTTACGCCATCGGGAAATTGTGCGCGCACTACCGGGTAATAATGTTTTCCGCCAAACAGCAGGACTGTACCTAAGGTGAGCATGATAATTACAACGGCTGCCCATATGTGAATATAGCGCATATATCCCTACCACACGCCCGGAATCAGCCGTGCAGTCTTCTGCATATACGCACGATATTCCGGAAAGGTTTCGCATAGCACACGTTCTTCATTGAGCATGCGTTGGACTTGAAATGCGAAGTGCAATGCCAGGATAGCGGCGGCTTCCCACGAACGGAATTGCAGGAAGATGCCGAGTGTGGCAATTTCTTCTGCAAAATAAAGCGGGTGGCGGATGATTGAATACGGCCCGCTGGTAACCAGGCGGCGTGCCTCAGCCATGATGCTGATGGAACGTCCTAAATGCAGCAGTACAACGATACACAAGTAGTTGCCCAGCAAGAGTGAAAATGCCGAAATCAAATCGAACCAAAGCGAAGAATCAGCACGGTTCAGCAGAAGCAGGAAGTTGCTCAATGTCAGGCCGAGCAGGGCGGAAATCTTGGGCTGCAATCCGCGTGCCTTGTTGATTGGCTTGGCGCGGATCAGGTGCAACACTACCAACAGCAGCATAAACAGCGCCAACGATATGCGCGCACCGAGTTCAGTAATAAAATGTGCTTCCAATTGCGCGGGATAGCGCACAAGGAACTCGTTCAGCCTGAATAGTTCCCGTACCAGAAAGAAGCTGGTGAATAACACGATGGGCAAGCGCATCAGCTTGTCGTAATCGAAAACGGTATTAAAGTTCAAGGTAATTAGTGTGAAGAATGACCAAAGTATATTCTGAATATTGAAAGTAATTCAGAGTAGCACACGGTAATAAAAAACCCGCCAACAAAATGAATTAGCGGGTTTTATATTGGGGTGATCGATGGGGCTCGAACCCACGACAACCGGAATCACAATCCGGGGCTCTACCAGCTGAGCTACGACCACCATTGGACTGGCTCAAGACTTTGGCGTGCCCGACAGGAATCGAACCTGTAACCCCCAGCTTAGAAGGCTGGTGCTCTATCCAGTTGAGCTACGGGCACAATTTCTTTCGGTCGCCAATTCGACTTGTGTTTGAAACTTATTTAACCTGGTCGGGGTGGAGAGATTCGAACTCCCGACATCCTGCTCCCAAAGCAGGCGCGCTACCAGGCTACGCTACACCCCGAGAGCGCGGCACTATACATGGGGCGCGGCAAAAAATCAATTTTACTCGCGTGATTTTTGGTTGATTTGCGGCATCGCCAGTCTCAGGTAATAAACCATCGACCCCAATGTGAGCAAGGCAGCGACGTAAATCAGCAGTGTGCCTGCCTCATGCGCAGAGAAAACCAGAAATGGCTCATGGTAGAGCAACAGTAAAATAGCAATCATCTGGAAGGTGGTTTTGACCTTGCCCAGCATGGATACCGCTACACTCTTGCTGCTGCCCAGTTGCGCCATCCACTCGCGCAAGGCAGAAATGGCTATTTCACGGCCAATGATGATGAAGGCAATGATGGCATTCACATAGCTCAAGTTGACCAGCACGATCAGTGCAGCGGCAACCATCAGTTTATCCGCTACCGGATCGAGGAAGGCGCCGAAAGCCGAAGCCTGGTTCAATATGCGCGCCAGATAACCATCCAGCCAGTCGGTAATGGCGGCAAGCAAAAAAATGAGGGTACTGAGCAGATGCTTATGGTGCAAGCTGAGGGTGCTGTCAGACACATAAAATACGGCAATAAATATCGGGATCATCACGATCCTGAACCAGGTCAGTAAATTGGGAATATTGAGTGGCATGGCTATATAGAACTATGACTGGAATTTCTCAATGCAACTGTTGATAGATTTTCTGCGCAAGCGCCAAGCTAATGCCTTCCACCTGCGCCAACTCTTCCACACTGGCCTGTTGCACACCTTGCAGCCCGCCAAAGCGCGCCAGCAGATTGCGCCTGCGCCGCTCCCCTACCCCGCCGATCTCCTCCAGCATGGACGCCGTGCGTGTCTTGCCGCGCTTGGCACGATGCCCGCTGATGGCAAAGCGGTGCGCTTCATCGCGCACCTGCTGGATCAAATGCAGCGCGGGATTGTCCGGCGGCAATTGTAGCGGCTTTTCCTGCTGAGGAAGCAATAATTGCTCCATCCCCGGCTTGCGTTCCACCCCTTTCGACACGCCCAGCAGCGGGATGTCTGACAGGTTCAGCTCCGCCATTACCGCACAGGCCACACCCAACTGCCCCGCTCCGCCGTCTATCAAAACCAGGTCGGGACGCTTGCCCTCCCCCGCCTGTAATTTCTGATAACGGCGCAGCAAGGCCTGGCGCATCGCCGCGTAATCGTCGCCGCCGGTGATGCCGCCGATGTTGTAGCGCCGGTATTCGGCATTGCGCGTGGCCAGGTTGTCGTACACCACGCAGGAGGCAACCGTGGCCTCACCCATGGTATGGCTGATGTCGAAGCATTCGATACGCGCCAGTTGCGGCAGCGACAGCACATCGCGCAATGCTTCCAAACGCGCGAGCTGCCCGGCCTGCAAGCCCGCCTGCTGCTTCAAGGCCAGCAACGCATTGTTCAGCGCCATATCCAGCCATTGCTTGCGCTCGCCGACAACCGAATGGCGTATCTGCACCTTGTGCCCGGCCTGCTCGCTGAATAATGCTTCCAGCGCCTCAGCAGCAATTTCGATATTAGTGAGAATCAGCGGCGGCACGCCACGTTGCAAATAATGCTGCGCGAGAAAGGCTTCCAGCACTTCGTTCGGCGTCTGACCATCGGCATTTTGCGGAAAGAAATTCTTGTCACCCAGGTGCCTGCCGCCGCGCACCATGGCCAGGTTTACGCACGGCACACCATCCAGCCCGGCCACGGCCACGATGTCCGCATCCGTCGCGTGTCCGCTTTCCATAAACTGCTTCTGCTGCACCGTATGCAGCGCCTGCAACTGGTCGCGCAAAGCCGCCGCCTGCTCGTAACGCCGCGCTTCCGCCGCCTGCTCCATCGCCTGGCGCAACAGCCCTTCCACCTCACCCTGCCTGCCTTGCAGCAGCAAGGCCGCGTTGCGCATGTCGGTCGCGTAATCCTGCTCGCTGATCAACCCGACACAGGGCGCAGTGCAGCGCTGGATCTGGTGCAGCAAGCAGGGGCGCGTGCGGTTGGCGAATACGCTGTCTTCGCAGGTGCGGATGCGAAAAATCTTTTGCAGCAGGTTGATACTTTCCTTGGCGGCATTTGAATTGGGATAGGGGCCGAAATATTGGTGCTGTTTGTTGGTCGCGCCACGATAATAAGCCAGGCGCGGAAAGCGATGCCCGGTCAGCACGATATAGGGATAAGACTTGTCGTCGCGGAACAGGATGTTGTAGCGCGGCTTGAGCGTCTTGATCAGATTGTTTTCCAGCAGCAACGCCTCGGCCTCGGAGCGCGTGACCGTCACCTCGATGCGCGCGATGTGCGACACCATCAGGCGGATGCGCGGCGAGATATTGGTTTTCTGGAAATAGGAGGCGACGCGCTTCTTTAACTGTCCGGCCTTGCCGACATACAGCACCTGCCCGTCTTTATCCAGCATACGGTACACGCCGGGCTGCAAGGGCAAACTGGCAAGGAATGTCTTTACGTTAAACTCGCGTAGCGAGTCTTTGCCTCCCTCTCCCATCGGGGTAACCAGCGACTTGGCTGCGGTCGTTCGCAGCCTGGTCGAATGGCTAGTTGCTTCACCCAGAGGGCTGGAGAGGGGGAGCAAACTTGGCAAGCCTGATTTCATTATTTGCGGTGGCTACAAGCCATGATCGCCAGGGTCGAATTCTTTGGTGTACCGCTCACATCAAGTCCTTCAGCCCGGCAGCAAATTGCGTCGCCCCTCCGTTGGCCGGATGGCGCACCGAGCCTGTAATCGGGACACCCATCTCGCGCAGGAGTCCTTCCGATTTCTTGCCAACGGCAACGATCTTGGCAGCCGGAAAGGCTTCTATCAGCATCTGCATGGCCGGTTCACCCAGACTAATCTCGTCCGGTGCTGGCGTCCTGTTCGACCACAAGTTATCCGGACGATACGGGTGCAACTGCATGGCATTCCAGAGCAGGGTGCGTTCTGCAATGCCAAGCCTGTAGAGCGTCTTCCAGACAATGGTGGCCGAGGGTTCGGAGAACGGCAACCGTCTGGTTGACAACCGGCCCGTCAAAGCAGGAATACGCGGTATGGAGCCCTCACCCAGCAATCGTTCGCTGGTGAAAGCAATTCCACTGTAGCGGCAGCCCTGATATCCGGGAGCTTCACCGGCAAGAATGAATTCCGGATTACAGTCCAGATGAAGCGCCAGCCGATTCAGCTTCTCGGTCGGGCCATTTCCAGCCGCATCATGCGGGCAATGATCCCGCCAAGGGTTGAAAAGCCCGTCCACGCCAGATGGAAGTGTTGCAATGAGGCTGCGGGCAAGTGATAGTTTCGACATTA
>JAQTOM010000122.1 GCA_028713345.1 Gallionellaceae bacterium
GGGCACGGTTTGATAGGCGGAGAAATTCTGCACCACGCCCTGACTGACCAGAGCCAGCGCGAGCACGGTAGAGATCGGCAGCAGGATGTAGAGAATGCTGCGCGTCATGTCCACCCAGAAGTTACCGATGGTTTCCGTGGTGTGGCGGGCAAAACCGCGAATCAACGCCACCAGCACGGCCATACCGGCAGCGGCGGAAAAGAAGTTCTGCACCGCCAGCGCTGCCATCTGCGTCAGATAGCTCATGGTGGATTCACCGCCATAACCCTGCCAGTTGGTGTTGGTCATGAAACTGATCGCCGTGTTAAACGACGAATCGGGGCTGACCGCGCCAAAGCCTTGCGGGTTCAGCGGCAGCATGCCTTGCAGCCGTTGCATGGCATATACCGCCAGCACACTGAACAAGGCAAACCACAACATCGCAGAGGCATAGCGCGTCCAGCGCATTTCCTGTTTGCTGTCCACGCCGCACAGGCGGTATAAAATATTTTCGACGGGAGCCATCCAGCGCACGAACGTCGGCAGCTTGCCCTCGTAAACTTGCGCCATGTACCAGCCCAGCGCCTTGGCCAAAGCGACCAGCACGCCGAGGAACAGGGCAATTTGTAATAATCCGTTGGCACTCATGAGAATAGCTCCGGTTTAAGCAAGGCAACCACGAGATACACCATCAGCAGCAATGCGGCGATGGCACCAATAATGTAGAAGGTCATGATTTACTCCTCAGTTTTTCGATGCCGCGTATCAGCAGCTCGCTCAGGCCAAAGATCGCCGGGATCAACAATAAATAGAGCCAGTCCATTAGAATTCTCCTTGTGAAAACTTCATGGCGAGCATGTTAGAAAGTTGCAGATCAAAACGGTGTAAAGAAGAAAGCTGCGGCTGTAAAAAAGTCGTAAAGATTTTGAATGAAGCGTAGAGTGCCGCCCCACTCTTGCACTAGGATGACAAGCGAGGCGGCATGAGTGTTTGGAATTAGAGAATCAAACTGAATTTGAACTTTAGATAGAGTGCACAACATGGATCATACGAAAAAAGCCGGAACCGGCGTCTTAGCCCTCGCCGCGCTCGGCGTGGTGTATGGCGACATCGGTACCAGTCCGCTATATGCGTTCAAGGAAGCCTTCGTCGGCGCGCATGGTTTGCTGCCGACCGAGCCGAACGTGCTGGCGACGTTATCCGCCCTGTTCTGGGCGATGATGCTCATCATCTCGGTCAAATATGTGTGGGTGATGCTGCGCTTCGATAACGAAGGCGAAGGTGGCGTGCTGGCGTTGACTGCATTGGCGAACCGTACGGTCAGGGACGCTTCCAAATGGAAAAAGCTGATCGTCACCGGGGGCATCTTTGCTGCCGCTTTGTTCTACGGCGATGCGCTCATCACCCCTGCCATCTCGGTGCTGTCTGCCGTGGAAGGTATCAGTATCGCCACACCCGCTTTCGAGCAATACATCATTCCGATCACCGTCGGCGTACTTGCCGGGTTGTTCTTCTTCCAGCGCCACGGCACGGGCAGCATGGGCAAGCTGTTCGGCCCGATCACCTTGTTGTGGTTCGTCGCGCTGGCCGTACTCGGCGTGATCAGCATCGCGCAAAATCCGCAGGTGTTGCAGGCGATCAATCCGCTGTACGCGATCCGTTTCGCCATCGACCATCCGGCGGGAATGTTCATGCTGTTGTCGGCGGTATTCCTGGCGCTCACCGGCGGTGAAGCGCTGTATGCGGACATGGGACATTTCGGCGCCAAGCCGGTACGGCTGGCGTGGTATGGACTGGTATGTCCGTCGCTGCTCATCAATTATTTCGGGCAGGGCGCGCTGGTGCTGCGTTCGGCCGATGCGATACAGAATCCGTTCTATCTGCTGGCACCGGAATGGTTCATGTTGCCGCTGGTGGCACTGGCCACCGCCGCCACCGTGATCGCTTCGCAAGCCACCATCACCGGTGCTTATTCGATGACGCTGCAAGCCATGCGCATGGGCTACCTGCCGCGCCTTTACATTCAGCACACCTCCGATTCGGAGCGCGGACAGATATACATTCCGGCGGTGAACTGGAGGATGATGATAGGCGTGATGATTCTGGTGTTCGAGTTCGGTTCGTCCGGCGCACTGGCGGCGGCTTACGGCATCGCCGTCTCCGGCACCATGATCATCACCACCTTGCTTACCTTCTTCGTGGCACTGACGCTGCCGGGCCGCATACGCACCTTCCTGTTGCCCGCCTTGCTGATGTTCGTGCTGCTGGAATTGATGTTCTTCGGTTCCAACCTGTCCAAGCTTTTCCACGGCGGCTGGATGCCGCTGCTGTTCGGTTTGTTCCTGTTCCTGCTGCTTTCCACCTGGAAAAAAGGCAGTTCGCTGATCGCCAAGCAGCGGCGCAAATTCGATATTCCGATGCAGGCATTCGTGTCCGACACCCATGCGGACATCCCCCGCGTCGAAGGCACGGCCATCTATCTGACGGCCGACCCGGCCTTCGTACCCAGCGCGCTGTTCCACAATCTCAAACACTTCAAAGTGCTGCACGAACAGACGCTGTTCCTGCATGTGGTCACCGCCGACGTGCCGTATATCGAGACCAAGGATCGAATGGAAGTGAGTC
>JAQTOM010000063.1 GCA_028713345.1 Gallionellaceae bacterium
CCGGTGATCCTGCAAGAAAACTCCACCTCGCTGCTGCTGCCGATAGACAAGGCCGACACCTTCCGCGCCAACCTGGAAAGCCACAATGAATCGCTGGTGTCGTGGCAATCCTACCAAAGCAAGAAGGGCGAACGCCTCGACAGGGTTGCGCCGCGCTTCGGCCTCTCGCTGGAAAAACTCAAGTCCGTCAACGGGCTCTCGCCGCGCACCAAGATCAGCAACGGGCAGGCGCTGCTGGTGCCGTTGAGGGATGAAGACGCGAACAATGAATTCGAAGCGTTCAATATGCATCTCGTGCCCAACGACCGCCTTCCTGGCCGCACCCTCACGCACACCGTGCGCAATGGTGAAACGCTGGCTGGTATCGCGCGCCGCTACCATGTGAGCACGTCGAAATTGCAAGCATGGAACAGCGGCGTGACTCAGCTCCATACCGGCCAGCACATCACCATCGTGCAAGCCAGCAAGCCACGCCATGCAGCCAAGGCTGGCAAAAACCGTACAAAGCTGGCTAGCGCCGGCAGGAACCACAAAAACCTGGCGCACAAGACACCCCAACGCGTGCACGTCGCCTACAGCCGCTAGGCTTTTTTCTCCCCGCCGTACAGATGGCAATGCACGCTATGCGTAGCGTTGATGCCCGTCGCTCCCGGATAAGCTGCGCGGCATATCTCCATGGCATGGGCGCAACGCGGATAAAAATGGCAGCCCTGCGGCGGGTTGGCGGGTGACGGCATATCGCCGGGCAGGCGCACCACCTCCACGCCGCGCCCATCTATGCGCGGCACCGCAGACAGCAGCGCCCTGGTGTAAGGATGCTGCGCATGATGCAGCACATCTTGCACCGAACCACGCTCCACGATGCACCCCAGGTACATCACGCACACCTCATGCGCCAGATATTCCACCACCGCAAGATTGTGCGAGATGAACAGATAGCTCAAGTTCAATTCCTGCTGCAACGACTTCAACAGGTTCAATATCTGCGCCTGCACCGATACATCCAATGCGCTGGTCGGCTCGTCGCAGATCAGCAGTTTCGGGTTCACCGCCAGCGCGCGCGCGATGGCGATGCGCTGGCGCTGCCCGCCGGAAAATTCATGCGGATAGCGCCACTTGGCGGCCTGCGCCAGCCCGACCTGATCCAGCAGCTCATCAATATGTAGCTGCCGTTCCTCCCCCACCCCCAACCCTCCCCCGGAGGGAGAGGGAGTATCCAGCGCATCCATACCCTCCTGCAAAATTTCCGCCACGCGCATTTTCGGGTTGAGCGAAGCATACGGATCCTGAAATACCATCTGCATCCCGGCGCGCTGTTTGCGCAGTTGCCGCGCATTCAGCCCGATTAGTTCGTTGCCGGCAAAACGCACGCTGCCAGCCGTCGGACGGATCAGTTGCAGCAGCGCCTTGCCCGCCGTGGTCTTGCCGCAACCGGACTCGCCCACCAGCGCCAGCGTGCGCCCGGCAGGAATCTCCAGCGACACGCCATCCACCGCTTTCACCTGCCCCACCACACGCTGCAATATACCTTTGCGGATAGGGAAATGAACTTGCAGGTTTTCAACCTGCAAGAGAGAAGGGAAAAGGGAGAAGGAAGAAGGGGAAAACCTCGGAGCGGCGTCTACCCTTCCCCCTTCCCCATTCTCCCTTCCCCGCTCTACCCCTTCTCCCTTCTCCCTTCTCACTTCACTGTATAAATGGCACCGCACCCCCTGCCCTTGTTCCAGTGTCGTCCACTCCGGCGCCTGCTCGTGGCACAGCGCCCACGCCTTGTCGCAGCGCGGTGCGAAGCGGCAACCCTTCGGGATGTCATGCAGCGGGGGAACATTGCCGGGAATCGCGGCCAGCGGCTGGCCGCTGCGCGCAGTGTCCGGCAACGCGGCGAATAATTTTTGTGTGTAGGGATGCGCGGGGTGCGAGAACAGTTGCGCGCGCGAGGCCCGCTCGACGATGTGCCCCGCATACATCACCGCCACCTGATGCGCCATTTGCGCCACCACACCGAGGTCATGCGTGATCAGCAGCAAGGACATGCCGCTTTGCTGTTGCGTGTCGCGCAGCAGTTGCAGCACCTGCGCCTGGATGGTCACGTCCAGCGCGGTGGTCGGCTCGTCCGCGACCAGCAGCTTGGGCTGGCCGGCCAGCGCCATGGCAATCATCACGCGCTGCTTCATGCCGCCGGAAAGCTGGAACGGATACTCGTGCAGGCGGCGCGGCGCATCGGGGATGCCCACCTGCTGCAGCAGTTCGATGCAGCGCTGCTCCACTCCCTCGCCCTTTAAGGGAGAGGGCTGGGGTGAGGGTAAAATCGTTGCACCACGCCGCCCACCATGCAGCTCCAGCGCCTCCGCAATCTGCTCGCCCACCGTCATCACCGGATTCAGGCTCAGCCCCGGCTCCTGGAAAATCATCGCCATCTTGCCGCCGCGCACCTCGCGCATGGCGCGCTCGGGCAGCGCCAGAATGTCCGCATCATCCAACTGCACCGCACCGCTCTCGACATGTATGCTGTCAGGCAGCAGACGCATCAGCGACAGCGCCGTCATGGACTTGCCGCAGCCGGATTCACCGAGCAGCGCAAAGGTCTCGCCCGCTTTGATGCCGAACGAAATATCGTCGACGATGCGCGCACCGTTGCGCAGGCGCGTGACCAATCCTTCGACTTTAAGCAATGCCGACATCACACAGTCTCCGTCCGGTTCAGGCGCGGATCGAACGCATCCCGCACCGCATCGGCAAACAGATTGGCCGCCAGCACCAGCACCAACATGAAGCCGAATGCCGCCGCCAGTGTCCACCATACCATCGGCTCGCGCCCCATCTCCATGCGCGCCGCGTTGATCAGCGTGCCGAAGCTCATGGTGCTGGGGTCAACCCCCACGCCGACGTAAGACAGCACGGCTTCGGCCAGCACCAGGCTGCTGAAATCCATCACCACCGAGATCAGTACGATATGCATCACGTTCGGCACGATGTGACGCGTGAGTATGCGGAAGGACGATACGCCAAACGCCTGCGCCGCCTGGATGTATTCCATCTCGCGCAGCTTCAGCGTCTCGCCGCGCAGCAGGCGGCACAGTCCGGTCCAGCTGGTTACGCCGAGAATCAGGCACAGGAACAACAGGCGCAAATCGGCGCGTGCGGCAGCCGTCTCGAACCACTCGGGATGCATCTCGATATACACCTGCATCATCAGCACCGCAGCGGCAATCAACAGCACGCTGGGTATGGAACTCAACACGGTATAAACATACTGGATCACGTCATCCACCCAGCCACGCAAGTATCCCGCCGCGATGCCCAGCAGCAGCGCGAACGGCAGCATCACCAGCGTGGTCACCGTGCCGATCACCAGCCCGGTGCGGATGCTCTTCAGCGCGAGGTAGAGCACGTCTATGCCTACTTTGTCGGTGCCGAGGACATGGTATACCGGGGCGAGGTTGGCTACTGCGCCGATAAGTATGGAAAGTATCAAGGTGGTCATCAGCAGTGAACGACGTGTGTAGGGTGGATAAAGCGTAGCGTATCCACCACCAACTTTCCGCGTGGACACGCTACGCTTTATCCACCCTGCAACAGCGACAAAGACCATCGCAATTAACAGGCCCGCAAATGCTCCCACCCCTGCCCGCCGAACCACATCCCCCATCAACTCCCCCTGTGGATCAGCCAGATGCGCCCCGCCATATTTCAGGCGCGGGTAGTCGCGCATAATTTTCCCATCCGCTGTCTCGATGCTCTCCTTGGCGTACAGACAGGCCGCCAGCGGCGCGGAATAGGTCTTCTCGGTGCGGCTTCTGAGGCCGCTGGCGAGCGTATCGAAGGCGCTCAGCACCTCCGGCGAATACACCACTTGCCCGTTGTTCTTTTCCGGCAATGCGGCGCGGTAATGCAGCGAATCCAGCAGCCCCACCAGCACAAACAAGGACAGCACCAGCAGCGATACCATGCCCACGCTGCTCTGCGCCACGCGCTGCCACGGCAGCATCAAATGAGGCCGTTTGCGTATCCACCATGTGCCCGCGATGGCTGTCGCCAGCAACAGGAAGATCATGGCGTCGGTCCACAGAATGACGGCCTTCATTGCAGCCTCACCCGTGGATCAACGATGGTGTATGAAATATCGGTAAGGATCAGCCCCGCGATGTACAGCACCGAGCCCAGAAACACCATCGCGCGCACCACGCCGAAATCCTGCGCGTTGATGGCATCAATCGTGTAGCTGCCCAGCCCCGGAATGCCGAAGAACGATTCGGTGAGCAGGCTGCCCATGAACAGCAGCGGGATGACCACCACCACGCCGGTGAGTATCGGAATCATCGCGTTCTTCAGCACATGGCGAAACAGCACGCGCAGCTCGGACAAGCCCTTGGCGCGCGCGGTGCGCACATAGTCCTTGCCGATCTCTTCCAGAAAAATGGTGCGATACCAGCGGCTGCTTGCGCCGACACTGCCCATCACGCCGATCAGCACCGGCAGCAGCACGAACTTGATGCTGTCCATACCGCCCGCATAGCCGGAGATCGGCACCCAGTGCCACAGCTTGCTCGCCATGAACTGCCCGCCGATGATGTAAAACAGACCGGAAACGGACATGAGGAGTACGCACAGCGCCACACCCGCAATATCCAGCGCGGTGGCGCGAAATAGCGTCATCAGCAGCGCGAAGGTGATATAGATGAGCAGGCCGACAAAGAAAGTCGGCAGCGCGATGGCGAGGCTGGGCATCATGCGCGTGGCGATCTCGCGGCTGATGTTGCGCCCGTCATCGGAGTAACCGAAATCGAACACGAACATGCTGGCGGATTTCTGGAAGAAGATCGTGTCGCCAAACTTGCCTGCACCTTCCGCCATGGCATTGAACAGCAGCGGCTTGTCGTAGCCATGCTGCTGCTTCCATTTCTCGATGGCGTCCGGCGTCACACGCTTGATGCCCAATTGCATGCGCGCCATATCGTCCGGGGTATTGACCACGAAGAACAACGCGAAGGTGAGCAGGTTCACCCCGATCAGGATCGGGATGGCGTACAGGATGCGGCGGATGAGATAGGCGATCATGGCTGCCCGCTATTGTACGGGCAAACACGGAATGTTTTGATAGTAGTAACCGGGATTTGATCCGGCAAGCCGGGTAGAAAAACAAAACGCCCCGAAGGGCGCATGTTTATTGATACTTTGGCGGAGAGAGAGGGATTCGAACCCTCGATACAAGTTTAAGCTCGTATGCGCCCTTAGCAGGGGCGTGCCTTCGACCTCTCGGCCATCTCTCCCAAAGGGCGCGCAGGTTACCGCAATCCCCACTAAAGGTCAAACTTTATAAGCTCTCCTGATCCAGGTCGAATGCCTTGTGCAGCACGCGCACGGCCAGTTCCAGGTATTTCTCGTCAATCACCACCGAGATCTTGATTTCCGAGGTGGAGATCATCTGAATGTTGATGCCTTCCTCCGCCAGGGTGCGGAACATCTTGCTGGCGATGCCCACATGCGAGCGCATGCCGACGCCGACCACCGATACCTTGGCCGTCTTGTCGTCGCCGATCACTTCGCGTGCGCCGATGTGTTGTTGCACCTGGTTCTTCAGGACACTCATCGCCTTGTTGAATTCGTTGCGATGCACGGTAAAGGAGAAATCGGTGGAGCCATCTATGCTGACGTTCTGGATAATCATGTCCACGTCAATATTGGCATCGCTCACCGGGCCGAGTATCTGGTACGCGATGCCCGGCTTGTCCGGCACGCCACGCACGGTAATCTTGGCTTCGTCGCGGTTGAATGCTATGCCTGAAATAATCGCCTGTTCCATTTTTTCATCTTCCTCAAAAGTAATCAGCGTGCCCTCACCCTCCTCTTCGAAACTGGAGAGCACACGCAACTTGACCTTGTATTTTCCGGCAAACTCGACCGAGCGGATTTGCAGCACCTTGGAACCCAGACTGGCCAGCTCCAGCATCTCCTCGAAGGTAACACTCTTCAGGCGGCGCGCTTCCGGCACCACGCGCGGGTCGGTGGTATATACGCCATCCACGTCGGTATAAATCTGGCACTCGTCGGCATGCAATGCCGCAGCCATCGCCACCCCCGTGGTGTCGGAGCCGCCGCGCCCCAGCGTGGTGATGTTGCCGTTCTCGTCCACGCCCTGAAAGCCCGCCACCACTATTGCATAGCCATTGGCCAGGTCGGTGCGGATATTCTGCTCGTCTATGCTGAGGATGCGCGCCTTGGTAAAGGCGCTGTCGGTAAGAATCCTGACCTGCGCACCCGTGTAGCTCTTGGCTTTTAGTCCCAGTTCCATCAATGCCATGGTCACCAGCCCGATGGTCACCTGCTCGCCGGTGGAGATCATCACATCCAGCTCGCGCGGGTCGGGCTGTGCCTGAATTTTTTTCGCCAGCTCGATCAGGCGATTGGTTTCGCCGCTCATCGCGGAAACCACCACCACCACCTGATGCCCCTGCGCCCTGTATTTCGCCACGCGGCGCGCCACAGCCTGGATGCGTTCCGGGCTGCCGACCGACGTGCCGCCGTATTTCTGAACTATCAATGCCACGTTATTCCTAACTCTTGTCTTAGAAAACAATCGGGCATTTTACCCTAATCAACTGCAAAAAACGAGGATACCCCACCCCTTCGACCAGCCTGTCCTGAGTTTATCGAAGGGCCTGTCCTGAGCCCTTCGATAAACTCAGGACAGGCTCTGTTAAACTGCCGCATCTTGCAATGCAGCACTCACCACATGCCCAAAATAATCCCGCGCAGCCACCCCGAAGACGCAGCGCAACGCCTCGCCGCTACGGGCATCGCACCGCTGCTGGCGCGCATCTACGCGGCACGCGGCATCAGCGATGCGGCGCAACTGGAAACCGGATTGGCTCGCCTGCTGCCTTTCACGCAACTGAAAAATGCGCAGCACATGGCCGTGTTGCTGGCCGACGCCATCGCACAAAACAAAAAACTACTGATTGTGGCGGATTACGATGCCGACGGCGCCACGGCCTGCGCGGTCGCCCTGCGCGGCCTGCGCGCATTCGGCGCACGGGTGGATTTCATCGTGCCGAACCGGTTTGAGTACGGTTACGGTCTCACGCCGGAGATCGTGCAACTGGCCGCACAGTCCAAGCCTGATATTTTAATCACCGTGGACAACGGCATCGCCAGCGTGGAAGGCGTGGCCGAAGCCAACCGCCTGGGCATGCAGGTACTGGTCACCGACCACCACCTGCCCGGCGACGCCTTGCCGGACGCGCTGTGCATTGTCAATCCCAACCAGCCGGGCTGCGATTTTCCCAGCAAAAACCTGGCGGGCGTGGGCGTGATGTTTTACGTGCTGCTGGCGTTGCGCGCCGAACTACGCTCGCGCGGCGCATTCACGGAACAAGCGGAACCCAACCTCGGTAACCTGCTCGACCTGGTGGCGCTGGGCACGGTAGCGGACGTGGTGAAGCTGGATGAGAACAACCGCATCCTGGTGCAACAGGGATTGCAGCGCATCCGCGCCGGACGCGCCTGTGCGGGCATCAACGCACTGTTGCAAGTGGCGCGTAAAGCGGCGGCAAAAGCCTCTGCTTACGAACTGGGTTTCGTCGTCGGCCCGCGCCTGAATGCCGCAGGGCGCCTGGATGATATGGGCTTGGGCATCCAATGCCTGCTCGCCGACGATCCCGCCGAGGCCGCGCGCATCGCCGCAAAACTGGATGCGCTCAACCGCGAGCGGCGCGACATCGAAGCCGGCATGCAGCAGGCGGCGCTGGCCGCGCTGGAGCATATCAATCCGGTGGACAGCAGCAGCCTCGCGATGTTCGACGAGACTTGGCACCAGGGCGTCATCGGCATCCTCGCCTCGCGTCTCAAGGATAAATTCCATCGCCCCGTCATCGCCTTTGCTCGATCACAAAACGGAGAAATCAAAGGCTCCGGGCGCAGTATCCCCGGCCTGCATCTGCGCGATGCGCTCGACCTCGTATCCAAGCGCCATCCTCACCTGCTGCAAAAATTCGGCGGTCACGCCATGGCGGCTGGACTCAGCATTCGCGAAGAGCATTTCGATGAATTTCAATCTGCCTTTGAAGCAGTCGCGCAAAGCCTGCTCTCCCCCGCCGACCTCACCCGAGTTATCGAGACCGACGGCGCGCTCGCTGCGGCGGATTTTTCGCTGGACATCGCGCACAGCCTGGAACAGCAAGTGTGGGGACAAGGCTTTCCGCAGCCGCTGTTCGAGGGAGAATTTGGCGTAGATCTTCAACGCGTGGTGGGTGAGAAACATCTCAAACTAAAACTGTCCGCGCACGCTGCCACATACGACGCCATCCATTTTTTTTCCACTAATCCGCTGCCGCAGCGCATCCTCGCCGTGTACAGCCTGGGCATCAATGAATACAATGGCAACGTGAGCTTGCAGCTCATCGTCCGCCACTGGCAAGCTGCGGGGAAGGAATAAATCATGGAAACGCTATTGCCGCTCAGCAACGGAATTGAAGCCCTGCCGCAATTTCTTACCAGCCTCGCCATCGGCTTGCTGATCGGGCTGGAGCGCGAGCGCAATCCCTCGGCCAAGGCCGGATTGCGCACCTTCGCGCTGGTGGCGCTGCTCGGCACACTTACCGCCATGCTTTCCAGCAAGAGCGATTCGCCCTGGCTGCTGGTTGCGGGACTGTGCATCGTGGGTGCAACGATTATTGCCGCCTACCTTTCCAGTCCCAGCGAAGAGAATGACCCAGGAACGACCACCGTTGTCGCCTTACTGCTGTGTTATGGACTGGGCGCACTGGTCTGGTACGGGCAGAGCAAGCTGGCGGTGATGCTGGCCATCGGCACCACCACCCTGCTCTATTTCAAACCCGAACTGCGCGGCATGACACAACGCCTGACCCGGCGCGATCTGGTTTCCATCCTGCAATTCTCGGTGCTGACCTTCGTCATCCTGCCCATCCTGCCCGACCAGAACTACGGCCCGTACGATGCATTCAATCCGCATCACGCGTGGATGATGGTGGTGCTGATTTCCGGCCTGAGCCTGGCCGGCTATATCGCCCTGCACTGGACCGGGCATCGCTATGGCGCGCCGCTGCTTGGCTTTCTTGGCGGGCTGGTTTCCAGCACCGCCACCACGCTGGTCTATGCGCGCCACAGCAAAACCAGCGACAGCATGGCGCGCCTGTCCGCCGTGGTCATCCTGATCGCCAGCCAGGTTGTACTGATACGCTTGACGGTACTCAGTGCCGTGGTATCGCCCGACGTACTCGCCAAGCTGTTGCCGGTGATGGGACTGGGCCTGATGCTCGGGCTGGCTGCCACTTTGTACGACTGGCGCAAGCTGCACACCTCGTCCGACTTGCCCATGCCCAAAACATCCAATCCAACCGAGATACATGCAGCCCTGGGTTTTGGCCTGCTTTATGTGGTCGTGCTGCTGTGCGCCGCCTGGCTGTCCGATCTGGCGGGCAACAAGGGCTTATATGCAGTAGCGCTGGTTTCCGGACTGACTGATGTGGATGCCATCACCCTCTCCAGCCTGCGCCTGTTCTCGCTCGACAAGCTGAGCGGTGATCAGGCGGTATCAGCTATCGCCATCGCCTTTCTGTCCAACATGACATTCAAATTCGGGGTAGTCATTTTTATCGGCGGCATGCCATTGGCAAAACACGTCGCGGCAGGATTCGCGGCGATGGCAGCCGGTGTCGGGCTTGGCCTGCTGTTCCTTTAACTTCGGGCGCAGCCCGACCTGCCACTGCTTTAAGTTATAATGCGCGCCTTTGAAAGAA
>JAQTOM010000064.1:0-5750 GCA_028713345.1 Gallionellaceae bacterium
ACGCCGTTCACCGCTTGCAGCACCGCCGGGGCGTTGCGCCGCGTGACATTCTGCGTAAGGTAATGCGCAGAAAATTCCTGCTGCAAAAATTCGCGCACCACACCGAACAGGCGCGCGTCGGCGCGGCGGAAGCGGTAGATGGATTGCTTGGGGTCGCCCACCACGAACACGGCGGGACGAGTATCCACCACAGCCGCCGCGGCGAACCACGCCTGTAAAATTTGCCATTGCACCGGATTGGTATCCTGAAACTCGTCCAGCAACACGTGCCGGTAGCGGCTGTCCAGCTTGTACTGCATGTATTCGGCACAATCGCTTTGGGTGAGCAGGCGGCACACCTGCCCCTCCACATCGCTGAAATCCATCTGCTGCGAGCGCAGTTTCAATTCCTGATAGTGTTGCAGCAACGCCGCCCCGCAACACAGCCCGGCCTGATTCAGGCGCAACGCTTCGCGCTCGGCCACGGCGTCACGCACGGCTTGCAGCTTGTCGAACAACACATCGCGCGCCAGCAGGAAAGTTTCCGCGTTTTGTTTTTTGGTCGGTTTGAAACTGCGCGGCTCATCGGCCTGCGTATACAGCGCACGCGACAGCGCCACAAAGCGCTGCTGGGCGTCAGCCGCTTCCCATGCCATCTGTATTTCATTCGCCTTGTTGCACTGCGTTTCCGTACCCGTCGCCAATGCGCGCACGAAGGCTTGTACGGCAGCTTGCAGCGACGCATCATTGCAGGCATCGGCAATCGGGTCGGCATCCATATCCACGTCGAGTTGCTCGCGCAATCGCTCCAGCGCTTCCCCTGCCGGGTCTTCCAGGCCGCTGGTATAGGCCCACCACTCGCCGCGCTTGTTGACGAACGCCTCCAGCAATTCACGCGTGCTGTGCAGACCGTATCCGGTGAACAGCCATTGCATCTCCTGCGCGAGTTCGCCCCCCGGCGCCGCGCGCAGGCTGTCGGCAAATTCCTGCCACGCCTCTTCGCGCAATGCCGCAGTGTGCTCCAGCAGTTGCATGCCGACCGGCACACCGGCATTCAGCGGCGCACGCTGGATGATCTGCATGAACCAGCCGTGAAACGTGTTGATGGTGATACAAGGCTGTGCCAACAGGAAATCGCGGTACAGGCCGCGTGCGCGCGCCAGCAGCACAGCGTCCACCTCGTGCAGCTCGCGCTGCTTGAGAAAAGCGCGTACCCCGGCGTCATCTTGCGTGGCGAGCAGGTGCAGCCACTCGTGCAGGCGCGCCTGCATCTCCTGCGCCGCCTTGCGCGTGAAGGTGATGGCAAGGATTTCGCCGGGCTTCACCCCGTCGAGCAGCAGGCGCACGATGCGCGACACCAGCAGCCAGGTCTTGCCGCTGCCCGCGCAGGCTTCCACCACGACACTGTGCTTTGGGTCGAGGGCGATGCGGTTATCCATTAGTTTCCCCCTTTCCACCTTTTTCCCCGGAGGAAGAATGGTCTGACCCCCCTCTCCCATTGGGGGAGGAATTGAGGGAGGGGGTTGCCCACTCGCTCTTCCGGCACAATCCGCGCATCTCGCAATACACACACGCCTCATCCACCCCATGTGCAGGCAAGGCAGTACCGGCGCGCATCTGCGCAAACACTTCCTGCAGGCGCGCGATGTTGGCTTGCGCCAGCCCCGGCAAGTCCTGCGGCGGGGCCACTGCAACCACCTTGTCTTTTTCGATGCTGATGAACGCAGCCTCGTCGGCTTCGTACACATAGGTGTAGCAGGCCAGTTGCACATCCTCACCCGGCTCCTTGAGCTTGTTGCGCAGCCTGACCGCGTCCATCATCTTGTAGTCGAGCACCCGCGCCGCATTGTTTTCCTCGGTCTGTATGTCCACGCGGTCGATGCGCCCGTGCAGCGTCAACTCCTCGGTCAGCGGCAATGCAAACGGCACCTCGCCGCCTTGATAACGCCAGCCATCCGCCTCGCTTTTCAGCTGGGTATCGAGATAGGCGGGAATCGCTTGCTGCCAGCGCAACAGCCAGGCGCGCGCCAGGTAGTCGTGTTCCAGCACGGGCGCAAACACTTCATCGCCGATGCGCCGCAACGCCGCATCGAGAGCTTTGCGCGCCTGTTGCGAGAGCACCGGAAACTGCTGGTGGAAGCGATGCAAAATGGCATGTACCCATTCGCCGTAGTCGCGCTTCTCCACGCCCTCGCGCACCTCGTCCATCTCGTTGAGGCGCAGCATGTGGCGCGCATAAAACTGGTACGGGCAGGCCACCAGGCTGTTGTAGCCGCTGACCGAAATGCGGCGCGGAATCAGGCTGGACGGCACACCGGGCGCGGGCATGGCGGCAACATCCGGCAAGATAAATTCCGCGTAATGCACCTGTGCGGTTTCGAGCAACGCACCCAGTTCGCATTCCGCCAGATTGTCGCCGTAAGCCAGTTCGTGCAATGCGCGCAGCATTTCGAGAAAGGGACTCAGCAGATTTTCTTCGCCGTTCCTGCTGGCTTGCCAAGTCGCCAGCACGGTGCAGTTCATCGCCAGCAAGGCCAGCAGGTCGTCGCGCTGCTGCGCCATGCGCGCGCCGCTCACCGGCAGGCCGAGGGTGGCGCGCACCGCATCGTTGAACCACAGGCCGTTGCCGTCCGTGGGCGGCAGGTGTGAGGCGTCGCAGCCGAGCAGCAACACCGCATCGAAGCTGCGCCAGCGCGTGGCGGCAAGATGCGTAAGCAGCACCGTGCTGTCTATGGTGGTATCGCGGAAGGTGTGCGCATCGAGCTGCTGCGCCAGCCAGTGCCGCCATTCGGCCAGACTGAAACGCGTGGCATCGTTTTCCAGCTCGTCCTGCCAGGCTTGCAGCGCATGCAGCAACTGCACACCCGCTTCGTCTGCCGCCAAGCCCTGCACGACGCCGAGAATATCCAGGCTTTCATGCAGCGCGCGCAACCAGCCGGATAGCGCGTCGTTTTTCTTGTGCAGCCTCTCCTTCGCCTGGCGCAGCCGCGCCAAGGGAATTTGCACTTCCGGTTCGTCCTGCGCCAGTTCGAGGAACGCATCGAGATGTGCCGCCACATTATGTTTGCGCACCAGTTGTTCGAGCCGGTACACCGCCTGCTTGCGCGCCGCTGCGTCATGGTCGGCAAAGATGAACGGCGACTTGAGCAGGTCGAGCAGATCCTGATGGTAGAAATCGCTTTGCAGCGCATCCAGCCAGCGCATCAGCACCGTGCTCACCGCCAGCGTGGACAGCGTCCAGCCGGTCTCATCGCGCACCAGCACCCCGGCGCGCTCCAGCAGGGCGCGCACGCGCCGCGCCACCAGCCGGTCCTGCGCCACCAGCGCAATATTTTTCTTGCCCGCCAGCAACCAGCGCCGCACCTGCACCTCGGCGGCACGCGCCTCCTGCTCCAGTCCGTGCGCGCCGAACAAACTTAACTTCCGTCCCGTTCGCCCTGTCGAAGGGGTGTTCAATGCGGCATGGGGGAAATGCTCGCGCAGGTGGGCGGCCTGGTCGCGCAAGTGCAGGGAAGGAGCCTGCAATGCCGCCGCCAGCACCGCACATTCCTGCTGTTGCGCCGCCATCGCGCGCAAATCGAAAACCGTCACCGGTGTTCGCTCGCGGTATGCCTCGATAAAGCGCGCCTCCGGCGCAGCCAGATCGGAAGCCAACAACACATACAACGGCGCTCCCGCCTGCTGCACAAGCTGCGCCAGCCGCTGCTGGTAGGCGCGTGCGGCATCCAGTTCGCCGCCGGCGTTCATCGCGTACCACAGCTCATGCACCACGCGCGCCTCGAACTGCATCGCCGCGCCGCGCCTGGCCTGGTACGCCTGCTCCAGTTGCGCGAGAAAACTTTCCTCGTCCTGCGGCAGCGCGACGTGATGCCGCGTCAGCTCATCCAGCAAAATCAACAGCTCGCGCGCGATGCCCCACAGGTCGGCGTCATGAAACCAGCGGCGCGTGCGCAATGCCTGATACAGGGCCGTGGCGCGGCAGGTATCGGGGGTGATGGCCGATGCGAGAGGAACGGATTGCGCCCAGTCGTTGAGCGTAACCATCTTTGGCAGCAGCAAGGCGGGCTGCGCCGCCGCTTGGGCAAGGGCCAGTGCCAGCGGTTGCGCTACGTGATAGTTCGGCAGCAGCACGATGGCATGGCGCAGGTCGGGAATTTCGTTTTTGTGCTGCGCGAGGATGTGGCGCGCGACGCTGTTAAAAAAAACAGCAGTGGTTGAATGGGTGTTTTGTGATGCAGAGTTCAATGCTTGCCCTCACCTCGGCAAATTGGCTCAGCAAAGTAGTTATAAACACCCCGTTCGGCCTGAGCTTGTCGAAGGCCAGAGCTTACGCTGAACAGGCGGTTCGACAAGCTCACCGCGAACGGTATCGGGTTTGCTGGAATGTTCCGATAAACATAAGTCACCGTATCAGCAGACGCAATTTGTCTTTCACTCCCTTCCAGGCGTCCGCATCGGCGGGGGCGTCCTTCTTTGCCACGATGGGCCTCCACTTCTTTGCCAGCTCTGCGTTCAGCGCAATGAAATTATGCTGATCTGCCGGCAGATCATCTTCGGCAAAGATCGCCTCCGCCGGGCATTCTGCCACGCACAGGGTGCAGTCTATGCACTCGCCCGGGTCGATCACCAGGAAATTCGGACCTTCACGGAAACAGTCCACCGGGCAGACATCGACACAATCGGTGTATTTGCACTTGATGCAGTTTTCGGTGACAACGTAAGTCATGGCTAAACCTCCCAGATCAGTAGCGCTACTTTAAACACATGCCATTTTACGGTGCGCTGCGGTCGGCTGAACAACTGCCGCCGGGTTATTCCACCTTTACACCTTGCCAGCCCGGATGGTCAAAATAGACGGCATATTCTTCCAGGGCATGAATTATCTTTTCCGCCCCCTGATGTCTGGCTTTATTGTTTTTCTGGTCCGACATGGCATCGGCACCGGCGATGAGTTGGGCCAGGACAATATGGAGCGCGGCGTCCGCCTCTTTGTCGAGCTTGCAGCTTTGCACCATGAACGCAACCTGGTCATTTATTTTTTTCGCCAGTGCATGGTACTGCCCAGCCGATGCCTTGCCGCCGTGGATCGCCGGCAATTCGGCTGCCAACGCGTCACGGACATTTGCCATGCCCTGGCGTAAATTTTCATCGGTAGTCCATTTCTGGCCATTGTTGAGGGTGAGCTGGGCAGAACCGCCGCCATGATGAGAGTGGTGGTCTTGCGCCAATGCAGCCTGTGAGCCGGCACTCAGCCATGCGGCCAGCATCGCGGTGGTAGCCAATATTTTTCCAATTTTAAACATATCGTGTTGTCTCTTTCTCCAATAGGTTGATAAGGGGCGCGGCGACCGCCCTCCAATTTTAAACAAAATACGGCCTGCTGTAGCAAGCTAATTAACCAGGCCCTTGATCCAATGCCGGTAAAGCTGCCGCGCAACGGCATGAAGTCTCGGCAGCTTATCCGTCATCTGCGCCTGCATGGTTTGGGCGGTCTGCACGGCGGGGCTGCCGGTGCTGGCGGCGATTTCATTTGCGCCGACTTCGCACCACTCGCGGATCATCGCATCGGTCATTTCCACATGGCATTGCAGGGCAAGATGCTTGCCCAGCGCAAAGGCCTGGTTGGCGCAGTGTGCGCTGGAAAGCAGATGTACCGCGCCTTGCGGCAGGCTGAAGGTTTCGCCGTGCCAGTGGAACGACTCGAATGACTGAATGTCGCCGAACCATGCACGTGCCACATCGTTATTGGATGCGGTCGTTTCGCCCCAGCC
>JAQTOM010000064.1:5850-9733 GCA_028713345.1 Gallionellaceae bacterium
GTGATGGTCACATGCGAGCGCTGGTTGTGCGCGCCGCGCTCGGAAATTTTCTTGGAGCAGGGGCACAGGCTGGTGACCGGAACCAGCACCCTCATGGTGAAACGATATGCGCCATCGACAACCTCGCCGATGAAGGTGATGTCGTAATCGAGCAGGCTCTGTACTCCCGACGCGGGCGCGGTCTTGGTGACGAAATACGGGAAGCTCATTTCGATATAGCCGGATTGCGCCTCCAGTTTCTCGACCATCTCGCGCAGGATGCTTTCGAACGACTCCACCGAAATCTCGCGCCCGTGCTGGTTGAGTATCTCGACAAAGCGCGACATGTGCGTGCCCTTGAAATTGTGCGGCAGGTGCACGTACATGTTGAAGGTGGCGATGGTGTGCTGCACGCCCATGCTCTTGTCCCTGACGATGACCGGATGGCGGATGCTCTTGATCCCGACCTTGTTGATCGCCAGATGGCGCGTGTCGGCCAGGCTTTGCACATCTGCTATAGGTTTGGGATTATCCATGGTTGTGCCTTTCTTACCCTAAAAAGTCAGTTAGCCACAGAGAACACAGAGTTCACAGGGGAGAAACAAATCGTTGCCGTAACTATTGCCTTCACCCATCAGGTGAGCAGAAGAAATATGGGGCGCCAGTTTCATCTCTGTGTTCTCTGTGGCTTGAATTACGGTTTTTAGGTTTATGGAATCCGGGATGGCGGATTGTCAGCGTCCGCTATTCTACGCCGTATGGAAGCTGCAATCCCGGCGGCATTCAAACCGCAAGCGGCAAGCATCTGTACGGGGTCGCCATGTTCCAGGAATACGTCTGGCAAGCCGAGTTGCAGCAGCGGAGCCGCCACGCCATGCCGTTGCAGGCACTCTGCCACCGCGCCGCCCGCCCCGCCCTGCACGGTATTCTCTTCCACCGTCACCAGCAGGCCGTGTTCGCGCGCCAGACTCAAGATCAGTTCTTCATCCAGCGGCTTGACGAAGCGCATGTTGGCGACGGTGGCATCGAACTGCTCCGCCGCCGCCAGCGCAGGCGCAAGCATGGAGCCGAACGACAGGATGGCGATCTTCCTGCCGGCGCGGCGCAGTTCGCCCTTGCCGACGGGCAGCGCCTGCATTTCCTTGCGCGGCGCAACGCCCGGCCCGCAGCCGCGCGGATAGCGCACCGCAGCCGGGCCATCCATATGGAATGCGGTATAGAGCATCTGGCGGCACTCGTTTTCATCGGCCGGCGCCATCACCGTCATGTTGGGGATGCAGCGCAGGTAGCTCAGGTCAAAGCTGCCGGCATGCGTCGCGCCATCCGCGCCGACCAGCCCGGCGCGGTCGATGGCCAGCATGACCGGCAGGTTCTGGATGGCGATGTCATGGATCAGCTGGTCGTAGGCGCGCTGCAGGAACGTGGAATATATCGCCACCACCGGCCTCAACCCTTCGCAGGCCAGGCCTGCGGCGAAGGTCAGCGCGTGCTGCTCGGCGATGCCCACGTCGAAATAGCGCTCCGGATATTCTTGCGCGAACCCTGCCATGCCGGAGCCTTCACACATCGCGGGGGTAATGCCGACCAGGCGCGCGTCCCGTGCCGCCATGTCGCACAGCCAGCCGCCGAAAACCTCCGTGTAGCTGGGCTTGCCCCCCGTCTTTGGCGTAATGCCGCTGAGCGGATCGAACTTGCCGACGCCGTGGTACAGCACGCAATCTTCCTCGGCGTGCGCGTAGCCCTTGCCCTTCTGCGTGACCACATGCAGGAACTGCGGCCCCTCCAGCTGGCGGATGTTGTCCAGCGTGGTGGTCAGCACTTCCAGGTCGTGGCCGTCGATGGGGCCGATGTAATTGAAACCGAATTCCTCGAACAGCGTGCCCGGCGTGACCATGCCCTTGAGGTGCTCCTCGGTGCGCTTGGCGAATTCCAGCACCGGCGGCATACCCTTCAGTACCTTTTCGCTGCCGCGCCGCACAGCGGCATAGAAGCGCCCCGACATCAGTTTGGCCAGGTAATTGTTGAGCGCGCCCACCGGCGACGAGATGGACATGTCGTTGTCGTTGAGAATGACCAGCAGGTTGGCATCTATCGCACCGGCGTTGTTGAGCGCCTCGAACGCCATGCCGCCGCTCATCGCACCGTCGCCGATGATCGCAACCGCGCGGCTGTCCGAGCCGGAAAGCTTGGCTGCCACCGCCATGCCCAGCGCCGCCGAAATCGAGGTGCTGGAATGGCCGGCGCCGAAGGCGTCATAGGTGCTCTCATCGCGCTTGGGAAAACCGGAAGGGCCTCCCGCCATGCGCAGCCTGTTCATCACCTCGCGCCGCCCGGTGAGTATCTTGTGCGCGTAGGTCTGGTGCCCCACGTCCCACACCAGCCGGTCGTGCGGCGTGTTGAACACATAGTGCAGCGCGATGGTCAGCTCCACCGTGCCGAGATTGGATGACAGGTGGCCGCCGGTCTTGCTCACCGATTCCACCAGAAACTGGCGCAGCTCATGCGCCAGTTGCGGCAGTTGCTTGCGCTCCAGCCGGCGCAAGTCGTCGGGGGTGTTGATGGCGTTCAATAGGGAATACATCAAAACTTTCTCAACACAATAAAATCCGCCAACTCCCGCAACCGCCGCGCGCCATCGCCAAACTCACTCAACGCCTCCAGCGCGGCGCGATGCAGTTCCCTCGCCATTTTTTTTGCAGCCTGCACGCCCAGCAGCGTAACGTAAGTAGGCTTGTCCTGTTGCGCGTCCTTGCCCGCGGTCTTGCCCAGGGTGGCGGTGTCCGCCTCGCTGTCGAGCACATCGTCCACCACCTGGAAGGCCAGCCCGACGCACTTGCCGAAATGATCCAGCCTGTTCACTTGGCCTTCATCCAGCGCCGCGCCGCACTGCGCGCCGAGCAGGATGGCCGCGCGAATCAGCGCGCCGGTCTTGTGGATGTGCATGAATTCGAGTTCGGGCAGGGCGAGTTGCTTGCCCACGCTGGCCAGGTCGATCGCCTGCCCGCCCGCCATGCCGCGCGAACCGGAGGCGGAGGCCAGCAGCTTGACCATGGCCAGCTGGCGCGCCGCATCGTCGTTGAGCTTGTGCTCGGCCAGCAGCTGAAACGCCAGGCTTTGCAGGCTGTCGCCCACCAGCAGCGCGGTGGCCTCATCGTACTGAACATGGCAGGTCGGCTTGCCGCGGCGCAGCACGTCGTTGTCCATGCACGGCATGTCGTCGTGCACCAGCGAATAGGCATGGATCAATTCGACGGCGGCGGCTGCGATGTCCACGCGCGCCACTTCCGCTTGAACCAGCTCGCCTGCGGCAAAGGCCAGCAGCGGGCGCACGCGCTTGCCGCCATCCAGCACGCTGTAACGCATCGCCTCGTGCAGGCGCTGCGGCGCCAGGCCGGGCTGCGGCAACAGGCGGCGCAGCACATCCTCGAAACGTTGTTGATGGGCGCTTGCCCAGGCTTGAAAATCAGGCATCGTCACGCTTGCCGGCAAAATTTTTCAACGCGCCTTCCTCCAGGATGCGCACCTGCTGCTGCGCATCCTCCAGCCGCGCACGGCATTGCTGCAACAGCTCGGCGCCGCGCCTGTAGGCCGCCAACGATTCTTCCAGCGGCAGCTGGCCCGCCTCCATATCCGCCACCACCTGCTCCAGCTCGGCCAGCGCCGCCTCGAAAGCAGGCGCTTTATGGGGTTTGCCCGCCATAACTATTTCCATTCGTGAAAGGAAGTGTATTTTACCCAAGACTGGGGTGGGTTCACCACAACTTTCGGGATGAAAGTCTTTGTGGCTGCGCCCAGCCGATTGTCTATGCATTTTGGTCTATGGCGCGGGAGGGAGTTTGCTGCTAAATTGCGTGTTGATGTATTGGGAATCCTCCTGTTTCTTGGACGGGGAAATAAGGTAAGC
>JAQTOM010000065.1:0-7802 GCA_028713345.1 Gallionellaceae bacterium
ATCAAGGTGGAATTGTCGGAGATCAAGGTGAATATGCAGGGCGAGAGCCGTGCCAGCGTGTTCTTCAAGCAGAGCTACAGCGCCGACAACCACAAGGACGTGGTGCGCAAGATCATGGGGCTGGAAAAGGCCGGCGATACATGGCTGATCGTGAGCGAACTGGCCGCCAAGGTTGAAGCGGAGCCTCTGGCGCCAGCGGCGAAAGCGGCAAAATCGGAGCCTGCACCCAAAGCTAAACCGTCTGCCGATATACCGCCTGCCGCGCTTGCCGGAGCGGAGCAGGCGGCAGGCGAAGCAGTGCAAGCATGGGCGAAAGCATGGTCTGCCCGTGACGTGGCAAAGTATCTCGACAGCTATGCCAGGGATTTCAAGCCTGCCGACGGGATGAGCCATGCATCATGGGAAGCGCAGCGCAGGGAGCGTATCGGCAAGGCAAAAAATATCAAGGTGGAATTGTCGGAGATCAAGGTGGCGATGCAGGGCAAGAGCCGCGCCGGCGTGAGTTTCAGGCAGAGCTACAGCGCCGATAATCATAGCGATGTGATGCACAAGAAACTGGAACTGGAAAAGACCGGCGATAACTGGCTGATCGTGAAAGAGCTGGCGGCCAAGAAATGATAAGGAACGAGCGATGAATAAAATCAAGATCGCCATCGCCGGTTGCGGCGGGCGCATGGGCAAGGCGCTGCTGGAAGGCGTGTTGCAGTCGGACGACCTGATCCTGCACGCGGCGCTGGAACACTCCTCCAGCGCGCAACTGGGCAAGGATGCCGGAGAACTGGCCGGCGGCGCATGTGGCGTGAAGATCACGGCGGATGTGGCTGCCGCGTTGCAAGGCGCGGATGTGCTGATCGACTTCACCCGCCCGGAAGGCACGCTGCATCACCTCGAAGTGTGCCACAGGCTGGGTGTAAAAATGGTCATCGGCACCACCGGCTTCAACGCACAGCAGAAGGCGCGGCTCGGTGCGGCGGCGCAGCACATCGGCATCGTATTCGCGCCCAACATGAGCGTGGGTGTGAACCTCACCTTCAAGCTGCTGGAGATGGCGTCCAAAGTGTTGAGCCACGGCTATGACATCGAAATCATCGAAGCCCACCACCGCCATAAGGTGGATGCGCCTTCCGGCACCGCGCTGGGCATGGGCGAGGTGATCGCAAAAACGCTGGGGCGCGATCTATCGCAATGTGCGGTATACGGGCGTGAAGGCGTCACCGGCGAACGCGACCCTTCCACCATCGGTTTTGCCACCGTGCGCGGCGGCGATATCGTGGGCGATCACACCGTGCTGTTCGCGGGCACCGGCGAGCGTGTCGAGATCACCCACAAGGCCAGCAGCCGCGCCACATTCGCGCTGGGTGCGTTACGTGCCGCCCGCTTCCTGCAAGCCAATCCGGCTGGCATGTACAACATGCAGGATGTGTTGGGGCTGTCAGACAACCCTTGAACCTAACGGTCATGGCGGCATGTCATCCCGGAAAATGAAACTTCTTCGCACTAATCCGTGGATTGCTGATCTGGCGGGGTAATCACAACGCTTTCAATAAGTCAGGACACGCCAATCAGGGTCGAGCGCTCTTGCCAGATAACTGGTCGCGCCCGCCACGCCGGAGCAGTAGTCCGCGAGCGCCATGTCGCCTTTAATATAGGTTCGTTGCGCGGCGCTGCATGCGAATAATTCGATGCCCTCCTGGCGCGCCATACGCAACTGCTCCCTTAATGTATGCGTCGCGCCGGGCGCTGCCAGATCGGCGCTGTCACCCATCGTCAGCAAGCGAATTGCCGGCCCGACAAAATACATCTCCACTTCACAATCGAGCGCACGGGCGGTCATTGCGTGCATGATCGGCATCGCGCAGTCGCGCAGGTCGACGCTGCCGGAATTCAGCAGGATGATACAAACCTTACGCAGCATGGCGCTCCCTCAGGATTTGCGCGGCGCGGGCTATGGCATGCAGCTTTTGTTCCGCAACTTGGGCCGAGGAAATCGGGTTGTCGGCAAATGTGGCGAACCCGCAGTCGGGGCAAAGCAAGACCCTGTCCTTGCCGAACAAGGCAATCGCCCGCTCTCCCTTCGCCACGATTTCATCAACGCTCTCGACGCGGGTGTGCTTCTGGTTGCAAACGCCTGCCGCAATACGCATGTGGCCGGGGATTTGTTTCAGCACTTCCATCTCTCCCGCCCGTGGCGTACACAATTCGAGCAGCAAGGTTCCTACATTGAGGCTTGCCAGCATGGGTGCCAGGGGGGTGTAGCTGCCGCTTAGTGCAACCGATTCATCCGTGGACCAGTTGCCCCGGCACATGTGCAGTGCCATCCGCTCCTGCGGGAAACCCGCGACAACCGCATTAATCAGGTCGCGTGCAAACGCCAGTTCCACCTCGGGCTTACCCTTCTCGCCCAAGGCGCCGCACATGAAACTGCGTTTGTTGGTGGTGCCGGAAAACACCACCTCGGACAACACCGGCTCGTCCAATTGCACCAACGCGACCCCGGCTGCCAACAGGCACGCGATTTCTTCCCGCAACACGCGCACGATGTCTGCCGCCAGGTGTTCGCGTGTCAGGTATGCACGGTCTGAAATGCATTCCATCCACATGGTGCGCGTCAGGAGATAGGGGCCGGGGAGGGCGACCTTGGCCGGTTTGTCCGTGAGCGATTTCAGGAACGCATACTCATGGACGGCAATGGGTTTGCTGCGTCCCAGCGGGCCGAATACTGCGGGATGCCGCACTTCGCTGGCCGGGATGTCCAGTGCGCGGAGTTCGCGTTCAAAACCTTCTGGATCATCCACCAGCGGAAGAAGATCGGTGAGTGGGATCAACTGGCAATTGTCGAGAATCCCACCGACAAAGCTGGCGTAACTATCGCGCCGTTGCTCGCCGTCTGTCACGACATCCACACCGGCACGCAGTTGCGCATCGACCGATAGCCTGACGGCGTCGTCAGCGGTGGCATGGAAGCTTTGTGCATCCAGCTTCTTTTCCATATTCTCGTGGATCGCTTGCAGCATCCAGCGCGGCCGCGGCCAGCTACCTATGCCCATGACGGAGAGCGGATAGATCACAGGCGCAGGCGCGGGCGACGGCAGCGGATCGAGCGTCTTGACCATGACGACCGGCTGTGAATACGGAGCGGCATCCTGTGGTGCGGGTGCGGGGGCGCGATCGGCCAGCTTGCCTTTGGACACCAGAAAACTGCACTGCTTTCCGGTTTTTACGAGCGATACCAGCTCATTGCCGGTCATGCGGCACCAGGCTGGCAGATCCTCTTCGACGGATGTTTCCGTCGAACGGATTTCCAGCAACTGGCCGCGGCTTAATGGATCGATATGCTTGCGGATCAGCAACAACAGGCCATTGCCGCAATCGAGGTCGCCACCATCAAAACTGACATCCGGCTGCACCAAGTGCGTATCGGTAACTTGCATGAAGGCTTCTTCTTCCTGGTGTTCGCGCTTGGTTTCTTATATGCACTATTGAGGTGGCACGGAGAAGTGCTAACCCCGTTCGGGCTGAGCTTGTCGAAGCCCATTCGCCTTTCGACAGGCGAACGGGCTTCAAATTTCATCTGGCAGAATCAATAACCGTGATGACGAGTTGCGGTCAGTAGCAAATGGTCGGGGTGCCTTCCGACATGAACTCGACCAGCTTTGCGCCGCCCACAATCGCTGCACCGCTGATGAGTTTTCCCTCGTCGAGCTTGCGCTTCTTGAAACATGGCGAACAGACGAAAATCTTTCCTCCGGCATTCACGAAGTTGGTTATCAATTCCTTCAGCGGCGCAAAACCTTCTTCGTGGATGTCGTCCGCATAACCTTGCTGGGAGAGGTTAACGCCTTCTATGCTCAGGAACACCACCACCTCCTTGTCCGATGCAACTGCCGCATTGGCAATGACGAATGCAACCGTGGCCTTGTCCGTGTTGTCCTTGCCAAAGGTAAGGCTGACGCAATATTTTCCTGCCATTTGATGCTCCTCTTTTATAAAATTGCCGCCGGGATGACGGCCTTGAAAATCCTGCCTGTCTCCGGTTTACAGCCTGGCCCTGATCCAGTAGGCCTGTGCAACAGGGTCCTGATGAACCAGTTCATCGCCGGTCATCTTACACCAGGCAGGCAGGTCGGATGGCGCCCCGGGGTCACGTGCAATTACTTTTAATACCTTCCCCGGCATCTTGCGTAATCTGCTGCGCAGGTCAAGCACCAGATCGCCACAACTCATATCTTTGGCATCCCACTCTGCGTCAAAATGCATTCTTTAAATCTCCGTGATTGGCTGGTGTTGCGGGATGAATTTTACCTGCAGTTTGCTTAAATGAACCGTCTACCAGACATATAACATTTGTCGGGACAGCCGCGGTAAGTATTTCGGTGTTTCCACAGTACAACAAGCTTGCCGATATGCTAATCGATCAAGCACCCAAAGACCAAATGGCTGCGTCAGGCTGCTTACCCTGAATCATGCACATGGAGAGATGTTCTGGGTGAGCCAAGGTATTGGCGGACTATCTGCAATTTATTGATCCGGCACGGATTAAACTAAACCACCGTTCGTGCTGAGCATGTCGAAGCACATGAATCCGTACACATTTCGACAGGCTCAATGCGAACGGATTCATGGATAAAGTGTGCCGAACCTATAGTTGCAGCAGTCGCTTGAACTGGCAAACCAAACTTGATGTTCATAACTTCTGGAAGCATCCGTTCAAGGTTCTTAACGGACACGCTTTAGCGCGTCCTGCTTGAATGATGGGTAGGCCATATGGCAGCACAATGCTACGACTACAGGCCTTGGGCTAGTTCTATTATCAGGGTTTCCCTTAGGTTGATTTGGTAATAGCACACAGATTACTGGGGATGCTTGACATATTCTGCCGGCAGTATTTTTTGTATTCATGATCTACTCGCGCCCGTTAATGCATGTAGCTTGGGCAAGTCAGGCGGAGCTTTATTGACCTAACTTAAACATCGTGTTTGCTCGTGATAATACTAAGGGAGGGTGAAATGCGAAAGTTGATTTTTTTGATGTGTACATTACTGTGGTCTGGTTTGGCAACAGCCGGATTTGATGAGGCATTGGCGGCATACAAGAAGGGTGATTTCAAGACGGCCGCAAATGGGTTTAAAGAATTGTCGATGCAGGGCAATGCGCAGGCGCAATACATTCTTGGGCTGATGTACCGCCAAGGCCAGGGTGTTCCTCGGGACTATACGCAAGCATACGAGTGGCTGAGTCTGGCAACGCTTGGGGAGAGTGACGCAATTAAATTGCGTGACTCGCTGGCGGACAAAATGACCGCCAGCCAGATAGAAGAAGCGCAGCATCTGGCGCAGGAGTGGACAGCACAACATAAAAGATACCAAGATGAAGGTGCAAAATACCACTAATTCTGCCGGTAAATGCTGTCTTGCCGCATTCTGTTCAAGTGTGAATAGCCGGCAACCGGGGGTACATGGGCGGTGGCTTAGCGGACAATTAGCGGGAGAACAGGCATGAGCCAAAACCATACAGCAACCCGGGAGGGTAAGTACAGAAGGATAATATGAGCATGAACAACGATGCCGCCCTGGATTCGGGAAATGGCGCCAGTAACTGTAAAACAGCCAGGGTTGCCGCTAATTTGTGGAAATGTTTGACTGATGAATATTGCAGATTGGCAATACCCTTTGGAAATGAAAAATATTGCAGACACCCGTCTGTGAATCGAGTGAAGATGCAAGCCAATGCTCTTCTTGACGTCGAGGGATAACGTAACGGCGACAGAAGAACTCCGGCTGTGTGCGGGCCATTTGAGTCTGACACTGCACCTGTTGCTTATTTTCTACCCGGCCTGCCGGATAGCCTCGGCACACTCCGCCACCAGCTTCGTGCCGCGATAAATCAGCCCGCTGTAAACCTGCACCAGCGCCGCACCGGCCTGGATTTTCTCTAACGCATCGGCGCCGCCCAGGATGCCGCCCACGCCGATGATGGGCAGGGTATTTTGCAATGCGGCGGCGAGTTCGCGGATGACGGCGGTGGATTTGTCGCGCACGGGGGCGCCGCTCAGGCCGCCTGCTTCCTTGTGTTGCGGCAGGTGTTCCACTCCCTCGCGCGACAGCGTGGTGTTGGTGGCGATCACGCCGTCTATGCGGTGGCGCATCAGCAGCGCGGCGATTTGCTGTATTTGTTCCTTGTCCAAGTCGGGGGCGATCTTCACTGCCAGCGGCACATACTTCCCGTGCAGTTCGGCCAGGTCCTGCTGCTCCGCTTTCAGTTGTGCGAGCAGCGCATCCAGTTCGTCCCCGCCCTGCAACTGGCGCAGGTTTTTGGTGTTGGGCGAGGAGATGTTGATGGCGACATAACTGGCGTGGGTATAGACCTTGCGCAGGCCGGTCAGGTAATCGTCTGCGGCGCGCTCCATCGGCGTGTCGGCGTTCTTGCCGATATTGATGCCGAGTATTCCCCGGTATTGCGCGCGCTTCACGTTTTCGACGAGCGCATCCACACCGTGATTGTTGAAGCCCATGCGGTTGATGATGGCGTTTGCCCCGGGCAGGCGGAACAGGCGCGGCTTGGGGTTGCCCGGCTGCGGGCGCGGCGTGACGGTGCCGACTTCGATGAAGCCGAAGCCCAGCGCGGCGAGCGCGTCGATGTACTCGCCGTTTTTGTCGAGGCCTGCGGCCAGCCCGACCGGATTGGGGAAGGTCAGCCCCATTACAGTGCGTGGATTGCCCGCCGGGCGTTTGGCAAACAGCGGCGTCAGGCCAAGCGCATGTGCGGCCTGCAAGGAATTCAGTACGGCGTGGTGGGCGGTTTCAGGGTCGAGGGAAAAGAGCAGGGGACGGATAATGAACGGGCACATAAGGGAAGAAGGAGAGTAGTTTAATCGTTATTCTTGAACGTGTAGTGGTTGCCACTCGCCCTGTATAAGCCCTTGCAGCGGGCGGAAGTTGGCTTTGTAGGCCATCTTGGCGCTATCCTTGATCCAGAAGCCGAGGTACAGATAATCCAGCTCCAGCTTGCGGCATAGCTCGGCCTGCCACAGGATGTTGTAGGTGCCGAAGCTGGCTTGCGCCACATCCGGGTCATAAAACGTATACACCGAGGATAGTCCGTCATCGAGAATGTCGATGATGCTCACCATGCGCAGCACGCCGCATTCGCGGAATTCCACCAGCGTGGAATCAACATGGCTGTGCAGCAGGAAATTGCGGTATTGCTCCCGGCTGTCGTCATCCATGCCCTCTTCGCGGTGGCGCGCCTTCTGGTAGCGCTGGTACAGGGCAAAGTACTCTTCGTTATCTTTCAGCGGATGCAGCGACAACCCGAGATTGTTGTGGCGTTTTGCCGCACGGCGCTGTGCGCGGGTAGGGGTGAACGCGGCCACATCGAGGCGCACCGGAACGCAGGCGCGGCAGGTGTCGCAACGCGGCCGGTAGGTGAAAGTCCCGCTGCGGCGGAAGCCGCGCCGCACCAGCTCTGAATAGGTATCTGAGGTAATCAGGAAGCCCGGTGTGGCGACCTGCGAGCGCGCCAGTTGCTCCGGCAGGTAGCTGCACGGATACGGCGCGGTCAGGTAAAACTGTAGCGCGGAAAACGGGATGTCATGCAACAGGTTCATTGTCGAATTTCCACCGGGGTGCAATGTCCGGGTAGTGTATCAATTCTTGCAGGCGTTGGATGAATTCCGTGCGCGGAAGTTCGCGCGCGCCGAGCGAGGCGAGGTGCGGCGTGTTCATCTGGCAGTCGATCATGCCGAATTTCCAGCGTTGCAACTGTGCGGCGAGATGGGCGAGTGCGGCCTTGGAGGCATCGGT
>JAQTOM010000065.1:7902-9673 GCA_028713345.1 Gallionellaceae bacterium
CCGTTGCGCGGCTCGGCACAGGCGCGCATCACCTGCTCGAAGGCGGTGTCGGTGCGGATTTCATATGTCTTGTTGCGCAGCGTCTTGCGCAACGAGCGGGAGATTTTGAATTCCTCAGGAAACAGCACCATGCGCGGATCGGGACTCCACCACAGGACGGGGTCGCCCGCATTGAACCAGGGGAAAATGCCGTGCCGGTACGCATCCAGCAGGCGTGCAGGCGTCAGGCCGCCGCCTGCCGCGAGCAGGCCGTTGGGTGAACGCAGTGCCTGTTCCACGGGCGGGAAGGGGGTATCGCCATGCAAAAAAGTGATCACAAGATTATCCTCAGGAAGCTAACTTATCGCTATTTGTGAATATAGCCAAGCAGATTGTTTTGTGTTTATATGGACGATGTGCAGATGATGTTCTGGAGAACGCCAGGCCTGGCAGCGAAGGAGCGCGGTATGTTGGGATTGTTTGACAAGAAATCGGACCACCCGATGGCGGATATCAAGTCGGCGCAGAAGCTGCTGGAAGACCTGCCGAAGAATGATGCGCTGAAGGCGTTGCAGGAACTGACCGCGTGGGTCGAGTCGGTGCGCGAGCAGGCCGGTTTCCGCCTGGATCACCAGTTGGCCGTGTTGCGCCTGCTCGACGAAACAGCACGGCCATTCGAGCGCAAGCTGACGCGCGAATATTTTGCGGCCGGCGTCCTGTCGGAGTTCCAGGAAAAACGCCTGTGGATGGCGCTGAATGAGTTCTTCGCGCAGGTTGCGCAAGCCTATCTCAATGTGCTGGTGCGCTACCGCAACGGCGACAAGGGCGGCTCCGCGATCAAGCCTTCCCTGTCGCTCATCGCGGTGCGCGGTATCTGTGCCGTGGCGGGCAGGATGAAATGTGCGGCGGCGCATTACGCGCTGGCCGACCATGCCGTTTGGGAAGATATGGCTGAATTTTACGTCCATGCCGAAGCGCAGCAATATCTGGATGAGCCGGTCCAGTTATATTTGGGATATGGCGCGAACACCTCGGTGCGCCGTGAATTTGCCGGTGTGCTGATGTGGTGCGCAACCAGCGCCGGCAAGCTTAACCGCCTTCAGGTGCATCTCGCCGAGCGGTTGATGGCGCACATGAACAAGAGCTTTACGGTGAGCGTGCAGGGCGGGCAGGGCAGTTTGTTTGGTTTCGATGTGCAGCATCCCGCGCCGCCCGTGCGGGCGAGCGCGGAAACCGTGCCCAACCCCGGCCTGCGTTTTATCGGTGCGGATAATCTCCAGCCGCACATCGAAGTGTTACTCAAGGCCTTGGTGAAAAATGTTGTGCCCGAGGAGATTAATCTCGGCGGGATATATGAGGCAAGCGCAGTGCGTGAAGCGGCACTCCATCTGGCCGTTAGCTTGACACCACCGCTGCCATCCCGGCGCAATGCGCGGCGTAATATCAAGGCAAACCTGAGTGTGGTGAATGGCTTTCCCAAGGTAATGGAGCAGGCCGGCGACAGCCTGAATTTCAGCGGCGATACCGGTGCCACCTGGCAGGTGGAAGACATCAGCATTGGCGGTTTTAGTTGCGTTTCACCGGCGGCAGGAGCGAAAGGGGTAGAGATCGGTTCGCTGCTTGGCATCAAGCCGGAAAAGGTGGATCGCTGGGGTGTGGGCATCGTGCGCCGCCTGCGCCGCGACCAGCAGAACAATCTGCACGCCGGGGTGGAGATGCTCACCAATCAAGTGACCGGCGTGGGATTGCGCGAGTCCAATTCCGGCAGGGAGCAGACCGCGCTGTGGTTGCA
>JAQTOM010000066.1 GCA_028713345.1 Gallionellaceae bacterium
CCCAGCACCGCCACCTTGCGGATAAAAAAGTTTTCGCTCATCACCATTCTCCAACAAAAAAGGGGAGGCAACACCTCCCCCTCATGCACACTGCTTAGAAACCGTGCGTGTACTGCACACTCAGGATGTCCACGCTGTTTTTGTAATTCCCGACCAGCTTACCCACTGTAGCTGTCGAAGGTGTGCCCGCCGAACCTGTGTTGTTGCTAATGGCCGAGTCCTTCACAAACAGGTGGGCATAGCCAAAATCCACCGCACTTTCCCTGGCTGGCTTGCATTGCCCGCCCAATGACAGCCAAGTGCGGTCAGCATCCGGAATACGTGCGGTACGAAACGCATCAGACACGGGGGACTGGTCACGCGCCACCCCGATACGGGCAGTCCATTTTTCATTGTAGTGGTAACTCGCCCCCGCTGACACGCGCCATGTGTTACTCCAGTTTTCCGGAGTGACCTGCAAGACCGTGCCATTGCTGACCTGGATAATGCGCAACTCATTAAAGTTGCTCCATCCGGCCCGGCTCAAATCAGCCATCACATCCCACTTGTTATCAAGCGCCTTGAAGTAGCTCAACGACAAAGTATCAGGCGTTTTCAGATCGGCAGTCACCGCCTGGTTCAATGCTACAGCACCAGTTGGAGTAGTCACCAGCATGGTACCACTCAGCTTGTACTTGATCGAAGAACGATAAGAAACACCAATGCGCCCACTGGAACCCAAGTCAAACAAAGCCCCAAAGTTATAGCCCCATGTGGCATCGCTGCCGGACATGGTAGCCCTCCCCTCCCCCGCACCAAAATTCTTCGCGCTGGTCAATTCGGCATTTATCCGCTGGTAATCCAGACCAACGCCAATCGAGATTCCATCATTCACTTGATAGGACACTGATGGATTTACGTTGATCGTATCTATACTCGACTTGAGTGCCTGGAAACGCCCGATCCAGCCCGCCGGGTATTCCGTCTTCAGCCCGAATGGCGCATTTATACCGAGACCAAGTTTCATTTGGGGATTTATTTCCATCGAAAAATAGCCATTAGGGACAAACGCCAGATTTCCAGCATCACCGGGTATCGTCCCAAGTGGCCGAGCACCTAATGTTGCTTGCCCTGAACCCGTATCAGAAAACTGCGCCGAGGGTTTAATCGCGTGCACCGCCACCGCAATCTGCTTGCCTTGCAGCCGCGACATCCCCGCCGGGTTGAAGAAAATGGTGCTGGCGTCTTCGGCACTCGCCGCACCGCCGGCAAAGGCGTTACCCAAGCCGCTGGCGCTCTGTTCGACCAGCGCGAAGCCGGATGCCGCCGCCGGCCCGGGCAATGCTGCCAGTGCCACCATAATTGAATAAGCCGGAACAGTTTGTTTGAACTTCATTATATTTTCTCCCTTGTAGCTGATATAAGAACGAGCCATTCAAACCTGCCGCGCAATCATCCCCTCAATCTACAGGCGGTACAAGACGCGGCTTGCGCTCATCATCTACCGCCACATAGGTCAGCGTCGCCTCGGTGACCCTGATGCAGGTTGGCTTGGCCGGGTCGCGTTGCGCGTACACCTCTACATCCACCGTAATCGAGGTATTCCCCACTTTCACAATACTGGCGTAAAAACTCACCACATCACCCATAAACAAGGGCTGTTTGAACACGAACGAGTTCACCGCCACCGTCGCCACCCGCCCTTTGGCGCGGTGCAGCGCGGGGATGCTGCCGGCGATATCCACCTGCGCCATCACCCAGCCGCCGAATACATCACCGGTGTAGCTGCAGTCGGAAGGCATGGCCACCATGCGTATGGTCGGCTCGCGTTGCGGCAACTTGACTGCTTCTTCGCCATTATTCATCTCATCGCCCCTGATAAAGCTGTTCGATCTCATTGGCAAAACGCACCGCCACTTGTGAACGTTTGAGCTTGAGCGTGGGTGTCAGCATGCCGTTCTCTATGCTCCACGGCTCGGTCAACAGCAATACCCGGCGCACCTTGGCAAATCCGGGGAATTCCCTGATCTGCCCGGCGATGCGCTGCAACACCTGCTGCTCGATGCGCGTGTCGCACAGCGATTCCGGCATATCGGCGCGCACCCCGACCTGTTGCGCAAATGCCTGCCATTGTTCGGGATTGACCACTGCCAGCACGACAAGCGCGGGATGTCCTTCGCCATGCACCATCACCTGGTCAAATAGCCGGTCGCGCTGGATGGCCGCTTCCATATCGGCAGGCGGCACTTTCTCGCCGTTGGACATGACGATGATTTCTTTCAGCCGCCCGGTGATGGTGATGTGGCCGCTGTCGCCGATGGACGCGGTGTCGCCGGTATTCAGCCAGCCGTCCTGGTCCACTATCGCCGCAGTGGCCTCGAGGTTGTTCCAGTAACCCAGCATGTTGCATGGCCCTTTCACCAGCAGCGCATTCTGCTCGCCGATGCGCACCGTTATGCCCTGCAACGGCTGCCCTACGGTGGACGGGCGATTATTCTCTATACAATTGACGCTCACCACCGGGCTGGTCTCGGTCATGCCATAACCCTGCACCAGCGGCAGGCCGAGCGCGATGAACAGGCGCGACACCTTGGGCGGCAGGGCCGCACCGCCGCTGATGGAAAGGCGCAGCCGCCCGCCCAGGCGACCCATCACCTTGTCCGCCACCAGAGCTTTCAGCACCGGCCACAGCAATAACCTGGGCATCCATGCGCCTCTCCCTTGCTGGTATTCAAAGCGATCCCAGCCGATATCCACGGCAAGGGTAAACAGCTTGTGCTGCAACGGCGTGACTCCTTCCAGCTTGGCATGGATGGCGTTGTAGATGCGCTCGTAAATGCGCGGCACGGCAACCAGTATGGTGGGGCGGATGATTTTCAGGTCGTCCGCCAGCAATGGTATGGAGCGTGCATACGCCACCGCAAACCCCGCCATCATCGGCATGTAATAGCCCGCCGTACGCTCAAAAGCGTGCGACAGCGGCAGGAAGGACAACATGCAATCATCCTTGCCGGTGGGAAAAGTCAGCAGCCCGGCATAGGCGTTATACACGATATTGTGGTGCGACAGCATCACGCCCTTGGGCTTGCCGGTGGTGCCGGAGGTGTACATGATGGTGGCCAGCGAGTCGCGCTTGCGTTCGCGCTCGGGCTGCAACGCGGCCTGCGCGGGCAGCCACTCATCGGCGCATTGCAGGCGCTGATCATTGGTCACGCTGATCTTTTCCAGGCTGATGAAGCGCTGCACGCAACCCAGTTGCCCGCTCACCGTGCGCAGCGCCTGCCACTGCTCAGCCGTCTCGAACAGCAGCACCTTCGCCTGCGCATCGTTCACGATGTAGGCGATGTTGTCCGGCCTGTCCACCACGTACAACGGCACCACCACCAGGCCGAGCGACATCGCCGCCTGCTCGAACATCACCCACTGCGGGCAGTTGCGCAACATCACCGCCACGCGGTCACCCGCCGCCAGGTTCTCGCGCAGCAGCAGCGCCTGCCAGCGCGCCACCTGGTCGCGCATCTGCGCCCAGGTCAGCGACAGCCACGCTTCCCGGTGCATATCGAAATAGCGGTAGGCAACATTGTCCGGTGTGCGCTGCACCCGTTCAAGAAACAGCCCATGTAGCGTGACCGCCTGTTCCGGTTTGATGTAGTGGTCTGTGTTGTCCGGCATGTATATTCCTCGTCAGCCGAGAAAAAGATCATTGAACAGCGGCACGCCAGGCGACACCGCATACTGCCCGAAATCCTCTGTTCCCGCGGCACGCAACACATCTTCGTCCACGAAAAAATTACCGCTGCAAGCGCGGCTGGCGCGCGTCAGGATGCGATGCGCCGCATCCGCCACGATGGCCGGCTTGCGCGAGGCGCGCAGGACAGCATCGGGAAAATTGAATTCGACGGCAGCGGTGGCGATAGTGGTGCGCGGCCACAGGCAATTCACCGCAATGCCGAAGGCTTCAAACTCGCGCGCCATGCCCAGCGCACACAGGCTCATGCCGTATTTGGAAATGCTGTAGGCCAGGTGTGGCGCAAACCACTTCGCATCCAGGCTGAGCGGCGGCGACAGCGTAAGGATGTGCGGGTTGGCGGATTTTTTCAGGTGGGTGATGCAGGCTTGCGCGGCGAGAAAGGTGGCGCGCATGTTCACCTGCCACATCAGGTCGAGGCTCTTGGCCGGAGTATCCAGCGTATGGGTCAGGCTGATCGCGCTGGCGTTATTGACCAGCACATCAACCCCGCCGAAATGCCGCGCCACCTGATCCACGGCGGCCTTGATTGCCTCTTCGTCGCGCACATCCAGCCGGATGGCCAGCGCCTTGCCGCCGGCCTGCTCCACCTCGGCAGCCACGCTGTGGATGGTGCCGGGCAATTTTGAATGGGGTTCAGCCGTCTTGCCGGTGATCGCCACCTGCGCCCCGTCGCGCGCGCAACGCAACGCGATTTCGCGCCCGATGCCGCGGGTAGCTCCGGTAATGAATACTGTCTTGCCGCGCAGGTCAGTCATGTTTTCTGCCAAGTCCTAAAAGCAATTTAACCACGGAATACACGGATAACACGGAACAGGAAATTGCACTACGTGTGCTTTTAGCCTGATGAAAGGCGACTGGAAACCAATCTTTGGTTTTTCCGTGTACTCCGTGATTTCCGTGGTTGATAGCCGTTTTAAAGTCAATGCCCAGCCGCCAATTGTTCCGGCGCGAAATCATCCACCATGATGACCATGCGCCGCAGCGCGTAATCGCGCTCCAGCAGCAGTGCTTCCTCAATATTGATGACGCCTTTATCGCGCGCCTCCGAAATGCGCAGCAATTCATCCAGCTCGTTAAGCTGCCCGGCCTTGCGCGCCTCATCCACCCTGGCCTGGATCGGCTCACAGGCCAGCATGCTGTGCAATGCCGCCTCCAATGCGCCCACTGCTTCGTTTTCGTCGCTCGGCAAATACATGCCCGCAGTCAGGCGGTCACGTGCAGGACCGGGTTGCATGAGCAGCCTGGAAATTTGATGCCCCAGCTCATCCGCTGGTGGCGCAAGACAGCGCCCCAGCGGGAAGATGAGCACACGCAAAACCAGCGCGGCGAAGCGGCTGGGAAAGTTTTGCAGCACGCCATCGAATGCCACCTGCATCCGGTACAGTGCATCCTGCATCGCCCAATGCAGCAGCGGCAAGTCTTCAGCCGGGCAGCCGTCATCTTCAAAGCGCTTCAGGGTGGCCGAGCACAAATACATCTGGCTCAGCACATCGCCCAGACGCGCCGAAATTTTTTCGCGGCGCTTGAGGCTGCCGCCGAGCACCAGCATGGACACATCCGCCGCCAGCGCAAACGCCGAAGAGTAGCGCGTCAATTGCTGGTAATAACGCTGCGTCTCCACGCCCTCCGGCACCGGAATGCCGCGACCGCCGGTCAACCCGAACACCAGCGCGCGCGCCGCATTGCCCAGGCTGAAACCGAGGTGGCCGAACAGGGCAGTGTCGAAATTGTGCACCGCACGCGCTGCATCGCTGTCGTGCGCCGCCTGGATTTCCTTGAGCACATAGGGATGGGAGCGGATCGCGCCCTGTCCGAAAATAATCATGGTGCGCGTGAGAATATTCGCGCCTTCCACGGTGATGCCGATGGGGGTCTGCTGGTAAGCGCGCCCCAGATAGTTGCCCGGCCCCAGGCAGATACCCTTGCCGCCATGCGCATCCATCGCATCGTTGATCACCGCACGCCCGCGCTCGGTGCAGTGATATTTGACGATGGCGGAAATCACCGACGGCTTCTCGCCCATATCCACCGCCGCCGCCGTCAGCACGCGCGCCGCATCCATCATGTAAAGGTTGCCGCCGATGCGCGCCAGCGCCTCTTCCACGCCCTCGAATTTGCCGATAGGCAGCTTGAACTGCTTGCGCACGCGCCCATACGCCCCGCTGCTGCGCGCCGCCAGCTTCGCTCCGCCGGTGGCGCTGGCCGGCAGCGAGATCGAACGCCCCGCCGCCAGGCATTCCATCAACATGCGCCAGCCCTGGCCGATGCGCTCCTGTCCGCCGATGATGTACTCCAGCGGAATGAACACATCCTTGCCCGAAGTCGGTCCGTTCTGGAACGCCGAGTTGAGCGGAAAATGGCGGCGGCCCACGTTCACGCCCGGCGTGCCGGTCGGAATCAGCGCGAGCGTGATGCCGCGTGAAGTTTCCGCACCGAGCAAATGCTCCGGGTCATAAAGTTTGAAAGCAAGGCCAAGCAGCGTTGCCACAGGCGCCAGCGTAATGTAGCGCTTCTCCCACGTGACGCGCATACCCAGCACGTCCTGCTGCCCGTTGAATTCGCCGCGGCACACGATGCCGGTGTCGGGAATCGCGCCCGCGTCGGAGCCGGCGAACGGACCGGTCAGCGCAAAGCACGGCACTTCCTTGCCCTGTGCCAGGCGGCGCAAGTATTTATCTTTTTGCTCCTGCGTGCCATAGTGCAGCAGCAGTTCCGCCGGACCCAGCGAGTTCGGCACCATCACCGTCACCGCCCCCGTGGCGCTGCGCGAAGCAATTTTGGCGATCACCGACGAGTGCGCCAGGGCGGAAAACTCCAGCCCGCCGTATTCCTTGGGAATGATCATGCCGAAGAAGCCTTTGTCCTTGATGAACTGCCACACCTGCGGCGACAAATCCTGGCGCACGTGGGTAATATCCCAATCGTCCAGCATGGCGCACAACTGCCCGGTTTCGTTATCGAGGAAGGATTGCTCTTCCGCACTGAGAACAGGCTTGGGATAAGCGAGCAATTTGTGCCAGTCCGGGTTTCCGCTGAACAATTGGCCATCCCACCAAACCGTGCCCGCATCCAGCGCCTCCTGCTCGGTTTGTGAAACATGGGGAAGTATCTTGCGGAAAATCTTGAGGATGAAACTGCTCACCAGCGTACGGCGCAACGGGGGAATGCCCAGCGTTGCGGCAACCACGGCCAGTGCGATGATGATAGCTTGAAATACGTCGGCAGAAAGCCGGCTCTGGATGGCGATGATGGGAACGATAACGACCATCGCCAGCAGCCAGCCCCAGATGGAGGCGCGAAAGAAAGCCAGCAACAAAATTACGGCTAACACCGCAATGAGCATCAAAATTGCCATCACCGCCCCTGATTAGTTATGTAAAGGACCGAACTTTAGCGCCAGTGCAGATTCAATGACAACGGGTTGCGCAACAGCAACAGCCAACTGCCCATCCCGAACAATCCTGCACAACTCAAATTCCTGCAAATGGGATCAGTCAACCTGTCATATCGCCATTTTCACCCGGTTGCGCCCGCCCGTCTTGGCCTGAAGGAGCGCCCCGTCGGCAGCAGCCAGTACCGTGGCCAGCGTATCGCCGGTTTTTACCGTGGAAATACCGAGCGAGACCGTGACATGCTCTTCCTGGGCCGCATGTGTGGCGCTAGCAGCGCTTTTACTGCGTAACACGGGCGTCGCAACCGCTTCGCGCAGGCGTTCAGCCATTTTCATGACCCCATCCGGAAGTTTTTCCGACAGCAATACGGCAAATCTGTCGCCGCCCATATACACCAACAAATCATGCGGCCTCAGGTTCGCCGCCATTATTCGCGCCACTCCCTTCAAGACACTATCGCCCGCGAGATGGCCGTGGCTATCATTAAAGTCCTTGAAGCGATCAATATCCACCAGCAGCAGGAAGAGCGGCGTCCCGCCACGCTCACAGCGCAGCGCCATGCGGTGAAATGCCTCGTCCATCCATTTCTTGTTGTGCAATCCCGTCAACGTATCAACATTGGCGGCAACCTCAAATTCCAGGCTGTGTTCATCGGTCGTCACCTGCAGCAGATTGTCGTTGCGGATGCGGCCGGCAAGAATGGCCAGTAAATTGCGCGCAATGCCATTCGAACTGTCCACCATCGACCAAACCAGGTCGTGCGGCACCGCCAGCATGCGCGTATCCTGCGCCGCGATAACCAGCGCCGCAGTATTCTCACCATCAATCAGCGACAGCTCGCCGACACATTCGCCCGGCCCCAGTACGGCATGCACTGGCAGACCCCGTCCGTTCAGATAGACACGGAGCTCGCCATCCAGCACCAGATAGAGCGAGGTATTTTTCTGGCCAACTTCCAGCAGTGTCTCGCCGCTTTTCAGGATTATTACCTGACATCCTTTCAGGATGTGCTTAACGCTCTCCAGGCCAATATCACGGAACAACTTGTTCCGTTCCAGCAGCATGTGATCGGGAATAGTCATCGTCGCTGTATTCACCATTGTGTAATTGGGCAAGTATACACAAAGGCCAAGGGAGGCAGAAACGAATTCCCCATGAACCCTCCCAATGATTTCAGCGTCGGCGACGCTGAAAATAATTCAATCCGCACCCTGTGCCAGCCTTGTGATTTTCAACTACCAGAAATTATTTCAGAAATTGACTCCGCCGGCCTGCTAGCGCATCTTCGCCACCGCATCTTCCACCCGCTCCACCGCGATGATTTCCATGCCCTCGATTGCATGTTTCGGCCTGTTGGCCTTGGGAATGATGGCCTGGGTGAAGCCCAGCTTGGCCGCCTCTTTCAGGCGTTCCTGGCCGCGCTGCACCGGGCGCACCTCTCCGGCGAGGCCGACTTCGCCGAACACCACCAGCTTTTCCGGCAGCGGCTTGTTGCGCAGGGATGAAACAATCGCGAGCAGCACGGCGAGGTCGGCGCCCGGCTCGGTGATTTTCACGCCGCCCACGGCGTTGATAAACACGTCCTGATCGAAGCAGGCGATGCCCGCGTGGCGGTGCAGCACCGCCAGCAACATCGCCAGCCGGTTCTGCTCCAGGCCGAGCGACAGGCGGCGCGGGCTGGGCGAATGCGCGTCGTCGAGCAGCGCCTGTATCTCCACTAATAATGGACGGGTTCCTTCCTGCGTGACCATCACGCACGAGCCTGCGACCTGCGCGCCGTGCTGCGACAAAAACAGCGCGGAAGGATTGCTCACTTCGCGCAATCCCTTCTCGGTCATGGCGAACACGCCGAGTTCGTTCACCGCGCCGAAGCGGTTCTTGAATGCGCGGATCAGGCGAAAACTGGAATGCGTGTCGCCCTCGAAATACAGCACCGTGTCCACGATATGCTCCAGTACGCGCGGCCCGGCCAGCGCGCCTTCCTTGGTGACGTGGCCGACCAGAATCATGGTCACGTCGCTGCTCTTGGCGACGCGGGTGAGCTGTGCGGCGCACTCGCGCACCTGCGCCACCGAGCCGGGTGCGCTCGTTAGCTGCTCGGAATACAGGGTCTGGATGGAGTCGATCACCACCACGTCCGGCTTCTGCTGCGCGACGACCGCCTGGATTTTTTCCAGCTGGATTTCCGCCAGCAGGTGCATGCCGCGAGCGTCCAGCGCCAGGCGCTTGGCGCGCAACGCGATCTGCTGCGCCGACTCCTCGCCGCTGACATACAGCACGTTTCTCTGCGCGGCGAGATGCGCCAGCGTCTGCAACAGCAGCGTGGACTTGCCGATGCCCGGATCGCCGCCGATCAGCACCACCCCGCCCTGCACCAGCCCTCCGCCCAGCACGCGGTCGAATTCGACGATGCCGGTAGGCGTGCGCTCCACTTCCTGCGTCCCTACCTCGGCCAGC
>JAQTOM010000067.1 GCA_028713345.1 Gallionellaceae bacterium
GCTGCTGCTCGGCACCGGTGCGCAACAGCGCTTCCCGCACCCGCACCTGTACCAGGCACTCATCGCTGCGGGCATCGGCGTGGAATTCATGAATACTCCCGCCGCCTGCCGCACCTACAACATCCTGTTGGGCGAAGACCGCAAGGTGGTCGTGGGGATTCTGCTGGTTTAGCGTGAAACATCCGGGCTTACATGGCTTTCAAGCACTCACGATTGCGCTAGCATTTGTGGCCGTTTGTCCTAGACCGGCTGCATCGACCCAAAGCAGCCACCGATCTAGCAAATTCATTGCCGGTTACCGGACATTCGCCAAGGGCAACAATCGAGACGAAGCTGTCATTAGTAATTGAAATAAATTAACTCTTACATTGGGCGGCAATGCATCAAGAAATTCCCCACCAATACGTAGAACCATAAACAGTCATATTCTTCATTGAGGTCCAAGACATTCTTGTCCACATATTTGTGCCGTTGTGAAACTTCACCTCATCGTTCATTTTGTTATACACGGCTTCCGTGATCCAAGTAGGCATTCCTGACTCATTCGTGAGCTTGGCCGCATAGTTTGCCGCTCGCCCGATCCACACCAAATCATTATCACCATGCACACCGATTCTGGCCGCTCGCATCTGACTAGTATCGATCCCGACGACATGCGCAAGTTTAAAATCAGTGTCGTACTGCGCATTCAAGGCTGGCTGAATTATATTTAAAACAGCAAAATTGATCTTAAGCGCGCAACGTACAGCTTCAGTATTCTTCCTATCCCCAGTAAAAACAGCCATTACTCTGTCTCCGTCATAAGCAGTGACAGAACCGCCCTCGCTACGGATAATTTGGGCAGCACAACGTAGGAATGTTTTGTAAACCTCGGCACTAAACTCCCAAGTGTAGCGATCAACCATATTTGTAGAGCCATCTAAATCTGCATACAAAATCGTCGCGGTTTCCAAGTCTTTTGCATGATTAGCATTGAGCCGAAGGTCTGTCGGCGCTGGAACATTTTCCGTCTTCTGTGGATCCCATTTCTGTGAGAATGTTGCCCTAACTTGGGATTCAAGTTCTTCTTTTAAGCTCATTACACCGTTCCTCCTACTTGGGTGGATTTTTCAATCCAGAACCAAGAAGCCCTAAGCCCACCCCACCTGTTGGGTAGGTCGTATTTGCAAATATAGATGCCCAAAAATTTAAAGCCGCCTTCTCTTTTTCCTTATCAAAATACTCCCGCATAGGAATGTTGAAAATATCGGTTTCATAATTTTCCGACTCAAAGAAATTCTTAATGCCTACCCCGTTACAAAATCCTTTATATTTTTCCGTTAGATTATTAAAAACGGTCGTTGAAACTTGAACTGGCTTTCTGTCCCCTTTATTCCCTTCATGGCACAGGTGGGCGGCCTCATTGACGACATCTCCGATCCACACAACATCATTCACTCCGCTTCCTTTTGCTCCGGTCTGTATCATAAGTGCACGACCATATGCGATTCCTATGCCGCATACTATAGGTTGATAGCCTTTATTTTTTAGATGCCAATTTAGCAGCTCTATTAGGCTGCTAAGCTGCCCTGCCACCTCAAAGGCACTCACAATCTGATATTGGTAGGGAGTATTAAAAATACCGCTAACGCAATCGCCAGTAATAAATACCTCACTGCAGTTTTCGTCAGCATTCATAATGGATACGCATTCTGAAATATAGGCACGGTAAATTTTCCCAATCACTGGACGTGTATGGGAATCAGTCAATTTTGAGCTGCCGCGAATATCAATGAAAACAGCAGTGCAATTTACATAGAAGCCATTGCTGTACGTCAAAGAGTTGCGCGCTGGTATTGTGTTGACCTCCTCAAACGATTCGGTACTGTCGAGAATGTCTTTGATTCTTGCATCGCTTGCGGTTACGTCATAAGCGGAATATTTGGCTTCCATTACTAAGCCTTAACAAATAGAGCGACGATAACAATAAGAAGTGCTAATAGCCAAAGCATGCTCGCACGAGCGACACCGTTCGATTTTCTTTGGACTACATGTGAAATTGTATAGTGTTGCTCGAGAGCTTCTCGTGCAAACGCCTCCTCATCCATTGCATCAACGGCTGTTATAAATTCCTCATGCTTATCGTGCGGGTAGTTCTTAGCCACATCACCAAAGAATGAAACTGCCCGATACCCATTCGTGTATTCCAAGTCCAAACCGAATGCATGTTTCAATGTAGTGCGAGGTGAAACAACCATTAGCGACATGAACAACGATATGGACGCTATAGCCGTAGCTGCTAAGGCAAGGTTATGTGAACACCCAGTTGTATCGCCAAGCTTGGCTCCTGTCCAAATAAATACTATTAGTGCCACATTTAGAGCCGATAAAAAACCGGCTTTGGCATCCATCACTTGCGACCATTTGCGCCCAAGTTCGGCAAAACCCTGATAAATCTTTAAGCGATCTGATGTTTCCATTTAAGTTACACCGAGGTTATTAAGCAGAAAAATGGTCAGTAGCATAATCCATTTTGGGGAAAGTGGATGAATACCTACGCCTTTCGTTTGACTGCATGTCGGTGTGTTCTGGCAATACTAGAATAGACGTGAAGTACTGGATTGTGCACAAAGCCGAACAACTCTTTATCAAATTGTCTGCCGAAAGCCGCCATTGGCGACAGGCCGTAGATGGCACGTAGCTACCACCCGCAATAGTCAGCAAGGTGCTTACTGCCAAGGTATCTGCAATGTCTAAACGCCCATGTTATTTCTTTGCGACTTCCTGGTTCCGTGCAAACAAGCGCCTTACTTTCACCAGCGCATCGTCCACGTAGGTAAACACCACCGGCACCACCAGCAGACTCAGCAGCGTCGAGGTAATCAACCCGCCTATCACTGCCGTCGCCATCGGTGTGCGGAAACTCGGATCGACGCCGAAGCCCATGGCTATCGGCAACATGCCTGCGCCCATCGCAATGGTGGTCATCAGGATGGGGCGGGCGCGTTTGTTGCACGCATCCACCAGCGCATCAAAGCGGCTCATGCCGTGATCGCGCCGCGCCATGATGGCGTATTCGACCAGCAAGATGGAGTTCTTGGTGACGATGCCCATCAGCATCAGCAGGCCGATCAGCGAGGGCATGGAGAAACTGTTTTTTGTGAGCAGCAAGGCGACGAATGCGCCGCCGAGAGATAGCGGTATCGCCGCCAATATCGTGACGGGTTGCACAAAATCCCTGAATAGCAGCACCAGCACAACATACACGCAGAGTACGCCGGTAAGCATGGCCAGGCCGAAGCTGCCGAACAGCTCCTGCATCCGTTCCGCATCGCCCGATTCGGCACGCTTGATGCCGGGCGGCAGGTTGTTCAGGCTGGGCAGTTTATTGACCTCGGCAAACACATCACCCAACTCGCGCCCGTTCAATTCGATGTTGATGGTGACGTTGCGGCTGCGGTCCAGCCTGAAAATCTGCGCGGCTCCGCTGTTGATGGAAATGCCGGCGACATTGGCGAGCATCACGTTGCCGTTTTTACCCGGCACCGGCAAGCGTCCCAGCATATCCAGCTGTTGCCGCGCGGCGGCAGGCACCAGCACGCGGATCGGCACCTGGCGTTGCGGCAGATTGAGTTTGGCGAGCGCGGCGCTGTAGTCTCCGGCAGTGGCCACCCGCACCGTCTCGCCTATGCCGGCCGCAGTAACGCCAAGGGCTGCCATGCGCGCGAAGTCGGGGCGGATGATGATTTCGGGACGCACCAGGCCGGCCGTCGAAGTGATGTTGCCCAAACCCGCCATGTTGCGCAGATCGCTTTCCACCTTGCGCGAAGTTTCCGCCAGCATCGCCGCATCATCGCCCGCCAGAGTCAGCATCAATTTTTCGCCCGCATCGCCCGTTCCCACTGTCACCCGCACACCGGGCAGGGCTTGCAGCCTGTCGCGCAACTCGGCCTCGATGGCCTGCTGTTTGCGCGCGCGGTCGCTGCGGTGCGTCAGGGTCAGGGTGAGATTCGCCCTGAGTACACTCGCCTCGCTACCGGAAGAAAACAGGTCGCCGCCCGCGCCCAATCCCACTGCCGAGAACACCTGTTTCACATCCGCCACCTGCATCACGATTTCCCGCGCCGCCTCGGCAGCGGCATGGGTCTCCGCCAGCGCACTGCCGGGCGGCAATTCGATGGTGACTTGCGTTTGCCCGCGATCGGCAGCAGGCACAAAGCCTTTCGGCAATAGCGGAATGAGCATGAGCGAAGCCACAAAGAACGCCACTGCAAAAATGGAAGTCAGCAAACGGTGCTTGAGGCACCAGCGTATCCAGCCCAGATACCGCGTCATCAACTGGCTGTCATGCTCCTGCATCGGCGCGGGCTTGAGGAAATACGCGGCCATCATCGGCGTCAGCAGGCGCGCCACCACCAGCGAGGCCAGCACCGCCAGCGCCGCCGTCCAGCCGAACTGCTTGAAGAATTTTCCGGGTATGCCGCCCATGAATGCCGTCGGCAGGAATACCGAAACCAGCGTGAAAGTGGTTGCCACCACCGCCAGGCCGATTTCTTCGGTGGCCTCCATCGCCGCCAGATACGGGCTTTTGCCCATGTGCAGATGGCGCACGATATTTTCAATTTCGACGATTGCATCGTCCACCAGAATACCCACCACCAGGGCCAGCGCGAGCAGCGTCACGGTATTCAGCGTGAAGCCGAAATAGTGCATGCCGATGAAAGTAGGGATGACCGACAGCGGCAGGGCTGCCGCCGAAACCAGCGTGGAGCGTCCGTCGCGCAAGAACCACCAGACCACCAGTATCGCCAGCACCGCACCTTCGTAAAGCAGCATCATCGAACCGTCGAAATTCTCCTGCACGTGTTCGACCATGTTGAACGCTTCGCCAATCTTCAGGTTGCCGTGTTGCGCGTTGAGATTTTCCACCGCCGCGCGCACGTCCCTGGCCACGGTGATTTCGCTGCTGCCTTTGGTGCGCGTGATGTCGAACGCGACCACCGGCTTGCCGTCCAGCAACGCGATGGTGCGCGGCTCGCTCTTGCTGTCCAGCACATGTGCCAGTTGATCCAGACGGTAATGACGGCCATCTGCCAGCGAGATGTTCATCGCGGCGAGTTCGCCCGCCGTGCCTACCGTACCCAGCGTGCGCACCGATTGCTCTTTACCGCTCAAATCAGCGCGCCCGCCCGATGATTCCTGTTGAACCTGTTTGATCTGCCGTGAAATCTCGGCGGCTGACACATTGAGTGCGGCGAGTTTGGCAGGATCGATTTCGACGCGAATTTCCCTGTCCACGCCGCCGATGCGCGACACGCGTCCGACGCCCGGCACCGCCAGCAATATTTTGGAGATGTCGTTGTCGATGAACCAGCTCAAGTCCTGTTCATCCAGCCGGCTGGAGGATACGCTGTAGGTCAGGATGGGGCGGCCCGAGGTATTGACTTTGGAGATGACCGGATCCCGCATGTCGCTTGGCAGGTCCGAGCGGATGCGGCTGATCGCGTCGCGCACATCATTCACCGCTTCGCTGACATCTTTCTCCAGTTCGAACTCAACGCTGATGGATGCAGTACCGTCTTCGATGGTGGAATAAACATGCTTGACGCTGCCCAGGCTGGCCAGCGCATTTTCCATCTTGCGCGCCACCTCGGTTTCCATCTGCGCGGGTGCAGCGCCTTCCAGAATGGCAGTAACCGTGACGACCGGCAGTTCGATATCGGGGAAGTCCTGCACCTTCATTGCGCGGAAACTCCCCAGGCCGACCAGCGTCAGCATCAGGAACAGCAGGATGGAAGGGATGGGGTTCTTGATCGCCCAGGCGGAAATGTTCATCAGATTTTCCGGCTATTTTTGTCTGGCGGCAGGCCGGGCATTTTCGATGCGCACCCTGTCGCCATCGTTCAGAAACCCTGCCCCGGCTGCAACGAACGTATCCTCCGGCTTGATGCCGCCAATAACTTCGATGCGTTCGCCGGCTCGCCGGCCGGTAGATACTTTCAGTTGCGTAACGTGACTATCCGCCTCCACCCGGTACACGTACGCGTAGCCGTCGCGCACCACCAGCGCGGATTGCGGCAGGGTCAGCGCGGGCAGGTTGCCCATGACGAATTCGCCTTGCGCAAACATGCCTGCCTTGAGCGCGCGCGAATCTGCAAGCTCGACGAACACCGCGCCGTTGCGCGATTGCACGTCCACCACCGGCGAAATCCTGCGCACCACGCCCGCGACGGGTTCGCCCTGTGCGGCATGGAGCAACACTTTCTGTCCTATCCTGACGGTCTGCAACTGGCTTTCCGGCAACTCCGCACGCCACTCCAGCTGGCCGCGCCGGATCAACCGGAACAACTCGCTGCCGGTCTGCATCACCGCACCGACCGTGGCGCTGCGCGCCGAGATCACGCCGTCATCCGGGGCGGTCACGCGCGTGTAGCGCAATCTCAATTTCTCCGCCTGCAGGCGCGCTTCGGCCATTTGCACTTGCGCCCGCGCACTCTGGGCATTGGTCAGGTATTGCTGCACTTCCTGTGCGCTCATCGCAACGCTGTCTTTCAGTTTCTGCGCGCCTGCCGCGTTCACTTCCGCCTCGGCCAGTTTCGCCCTGGCCTCTTCCAGCGCCGCCTGTTGCTGCGCCAGATCGCTATTCACCATCTCATCGGCAAAGCGCGCCAGCAGTTGCCCCTGCCTGACGCTATCGCCGACATTGACGTTGACTTCGGCCAGCCGCAGCCCGGCCACTTCCGCGCCGATAATCGCCTCCTGCCATGCCTGCACGTTGCCGGTAGCGGTTATTTTTTGCGGCCAGGCACGCGTGTCGGGGCGCTCGACAGTCACGGTCAATGCGGCCTTGGCTGCGGATGGTGCGGGCGCGACGGCTTTGGGCCTGGCTAGCAGAAAGGCCGTGCCGAGCAACAACAGTGCGGCAAAAATAATCACGAATGTACGCTTCAATGTCTTCTCCTAATGCGATGCGCTATTCCAGCCGCCGCCCAGCGCTTTATAAACCGCAATCCAGGCCGCCACGCTTTCGCGCTGGCTGGCCAGCAGATTATCCTGTCCCTGCAGCAAGGTGCGCGCCGCCTCTTCCGCATCCAGCTTGCCCGCCATGCCCGCGCCATAACGCTCATCGACGGCCTGCTGCACGGCTTGATATTGCCTGAGTGCGGTGCGGCTTAATACCAGGCGCCGGTTCGCTGCATCCAGGCGCTGCAGCGCATCTTCGATTTCGCGCACCGCTTCGCGTACCGCCTTCCGATAACCGGCAAGCGCATAGTCATAGCGCGCCTTGCTTGCATTCACATCGGCAGCGCGTTTGCCGCCGTCAAACAGCGGAATATTGAGCGATGGGCCGAACGACCAGGTGGAGGCTTGTGTATTCACGCCATCAATGCTCAACCGGTTCGCCGCTATCGAACCCAGTAAATTCAGGCTTGGATATAAATCGGCCTGCGCCACGGCGATGTCTGCACTGGCCGCCGCCAGATTGAATTCGGTGATGGATACATCGGGACGCTGGCTGAGCGCGTTTGCCGCGACCTGGTCCAGCGCAATTTCTGCGGGTACGGGAACCATTCCGCGCCGCGCGGCAAGGCTGTCCTGCAAGGTTTCATGCGGCATACCGGTGAGCGCCACCAGCTGGTTTACGAGGCGTGCGCACTCGCTTTTCTTCGCCTCCACCCCGGCGGCACTTTCCGCTTGTGCGGCCTGGTCGCGCGCCCAATCCGACGCCGAAGCGAAACCCGAATCTTTCCTGAGGCCGACGAGGCCGCTCGTGACGCGCCGCGATACCAGCAATTTTCCCATCAGCTCCAGACTGCCCTCACACGCGCGCAACCCGACATAACTATCCGCCACTTCTGCCGCCAGCGAAATGCGCGCATCGTGCCAACCGGCCTCACCCGCACCCAGGCGCGCCTGGGCCGCTTCGCGACCACGCCGGTTGCGGCCAAACAAATCCAGTTCCCAGCCCGCGTCGAAGCCGAGCTTGCCTACCGTTTGCGAAAATATCTGCTGGCCGAAAACCGACTTGCTGCGTGTAATGCCGGCATTTGCGCCTAATGCCGGGCTACCCGCCGCCCGGCTCCCATCCAGATTGGCACGTGCCTCAGCCAGCCTTGCCAATGCCTGGTCGAGCGTGGGATTATTCTTTTCTGCCTGGGTAATCAATTGCGTCAACAGCGCATCATCCATGCGCTCCCACCAGTGCGACAAATTCTCCACCTTGCCGCCATGCGGCAACGGCGCGTGCCACGCGGTTTCTGGAAGTTGCGGGCGGACGAAATCCTGCCCCGGCGTACAGGCAGAAAGCAGGCAGGCCAGCAGGCTGGCGACCAATCCTGAATTCACTTTCAAATGCGGCATGGGGCGAACGGAAAATGGCATGGACGCGGATTTTACTTGAGTAACGCGATATTTGTGGCATTTGCCTCGATTACCGGCATGGACCAACCACAGACACAAATATTGTGTAAGCTGCGCAGCTGGCATATCTTTACGGCCTTTCCGTTAAACTCGCACTCATCGCTTATGAACAATACGTTGCGCAATGTCATTCACCAGGCCGAGCAGGTTATCCTCGGCAAGCCGCACCAGATCAGGCTCGCGCTGACCTGCCTGCTGGCGCGCGGCCACCTGCTGATCGAGGATTTGCCCGGTGTGGGCAAGACCACGCTGGCGCACGGGCTGGCGCGTTCGCTCGGCTTGCAGTTCCAGCGTATCCAGTTCACCAGCGACATGCTGCCCGCCGATATTCTCGGTGTGTCGGTGTACCAGCGCGATAGCGGCGAATTCAAGTTCCATTCCGGCCCGATATTCGCGCAAATGATCCTGGCCGACGAGATCAACCGCGCCACGCCGAAGACGCAGAGCGCGCTGCTGGAGGCGATGGAGGAACAGCAGGTAACCATCGAAGGCGTCACGCGCCCTTTGCCCACGCCGTTCTTCGTCATCGCCACGCAGAATCCCACCTATCAGATCGGCACCTTCTCCTTGCCGGAATCGCAGCTCGACCGCTTCCTGATGCGCATCCAGCTGGGTTACCCGGATGCGCAGGCGGAGCGCGGCCTGCTCTCCGGCGTGGAGCGGCGCGAGATCGTGGCCAAACTCGCGCCGCAGATGGAGGCCGCCGAATTACTTTCTTTGCAACAGCAAGTGAAGCAAGTGTTCGCTTCCCCCGCACTGCTCGATTATGTGCAGTCCATCCTGCGCCACACGCGCGAATCGGCACGCTATGTGCACGGCCTCAGCCCCCGCGCCGGCCTGTCGCTGCTCGCCGCCGCACGCGCCTGGGCGCTGCTGGATGAACGCAAGGCGGTCATTCCGGAAGACGTGCAGGCCGTATTGCCGGGCGTGGCCAGCCACCGCCTGCAAAGTGTGCAGGATGTGCAGGCATCGGATGGGAACAAGCTGGCCCGTGAACTGGTTGAGTCCGTGCCGATTCCCTGAGCACCCAAGGCTATTGCCTGAAAACGATATATTGCTAGAATGGTG
>JAQTOM010000068.1 GCA_028713345.1 Gallionellaceae bacterium
CGCTGGAAGATGAGGCGCAGCACCTGTCGCAATCGGTCAGCGTGTTCAAGCTGGATAGTTCGGACCAACCGCAAGCGCGCCGCGCACCGGCAGCGCGCCCTGTGCCCCCTGCCCGCAAACCGGCGGCCCAATACGATACTGCTGCTCCGGCAAAGAGACTGGCCGACAAGCCCAGGGCGCGGTCCAGAAAAGATGAAGGAGAAGAGGAGTGGGCGGAATTCTGAACACTCCGTTACAGGTTTCCCATTGCAAAGCCGGTGTTGCGCAAAATCGAAAGAGGCATCGGCCCGGCCGTGCATACGCTGTTCTTGGCGGACTGCAGACCCAGGCTGCACTGACCTTGTAATCAGGGGTTCCTGCTTGCCGCTAAAAACCAGCTACCGCTTTATCGCACCGTTCTACGATGCTTTCCTTGAGCGCGGCATCGCGGCAGACATCAGACGGCGCAGCCTGGCGCGTTTGCCGCAACAAGGCGCTCTGCGCGTATTGATCAGCGGCGCGGGAACCGGCCTGGATTTTCCCTTTCTCCCGCCGCAACATGATTACGTCGCGCTCGACCTGACCGCCGCGATGCTGGCGCAGGCAAAGCCCAGGATGCGTGGATTACGCATGCAGATGATGCGGGGCGACAGCATGGCGTTGCCGTTCGCCTCGCACAGCTTCGATTACGTGGTGCTGCACCTCATTGTTGCGGTAGTGCCGCAACCGCAGTGTTGCCTGGCGGAGGCGGCACGCGTACTCAAGCCGGGCGGGCGCATCCTGCTGTTCGACAAGTTTCTGAAACACGGGCAGCTTGCGTTGCTGCGGCGTGCGCTCAGCCCGTTCGTGGCGCGGGTGGCCACGCGGCTGGACGTGGTGTTCGAGGATGTATTGGAAGCCGCGCCGGAACTGCGGATATTGACCGATGAGCCTGCGCTGGCAGGCGGCTGGTTCCGCCTGATTGAATTGCAAAAGGAAGAAGCATGATGCTGGAAATAGACAAAAAGTGGATTATCTGGGGATTATGTGCGCTGCTCGCCGCTTGCGCCGCGCCGCTCAAGCCGCCGGTTACGGTCACGCCGCCGCCCCCGCAAGCCGCGGTTCCGCCGCCTGTCGTATCCCCTGCTATTGCACCGCCAGTGCAGCCGTTTGCCGTGAGCAAATGGGAAATGTTGCCCGATTGGCAAACGATGAACCTTACGCCATCCTGGCCTGCATTCCTGCAAAGTTGCCGCATGCTGAAAGCCAAGCCGGGCTGGCAGGCGGCATGCACACGCGGTGAACAATTGGGCGCTGACGACAGCTCCGTGCTGCGCGCATTTTATGAGGAGTGGTTTACTCCCTACCAGGTGTTCAATCCGGATGGCAGCGAACAGGGAATGATCACGGGTTATTACGAGCCTTTGCTCAAAGGCAGCCGCTCCAGGACTTCACGTTTCCGTTACCCGCTCTATGCCGCGCCGGATGACCTGCTGCAAATCGACATGGGGGAGGCTTATCCGCAGCTCAAGGATCTGCGCCTGCGCGGGCGCCTGCAAGGCAAGCGCGTGGTGCCTTACTACAGCCGCGCAGAGATCGATGCCGGAGCAGGCTCGCTCAAGGGGCGCGAGTTGTTCTGGGTCGAGGACGCGGTCGAGTTGTTCTTCCTGCAAGTCCAGGGGTCCGGGCGCATCGAATTGCCGGATGGCAAGCTGGTAAAAATCGGTTATGCCGAGCAGAACGGATACCCCTACGTGTCCATCGGCAAGAAGCTGGTCGAGGCGGGTGAACTCAAGCTTGAAGAAGCCTCCATGCAGGGCATCAAGGCGTGGGCCGGGCAGCACCCGGACAAGCTGGGTGCGCTGCTGGCAAAAAATCCCAGCTACGTGTTCTTCCGCGAGTTGCCGGATGGCCTGACTGCCCCATTGGGTGCGCTGGGCGTGCCGCTTACCAATGAGTACAGCCTGGCGGTGGACGCGCGCACCATTCCGCTGGGCGCGCCGGTGTTTCTTGCCACTACGCACCCCAACGACAATACTCCGCTTAACCGCCTGATGCTGGCACAGGATACGGGCGGCGCCATCAAGGGTGCGGTGCGCGCCGACTTCTTCTGGGGCTTTGGCAATCAGGCCGCCATGCAAGCGGGGAAGATGAAACAGCAAGGGCGAATGTGGGTGCTATTCCCAAAGGGCAGCGAACCGGTGCTGAATTGAGACAAGGTTAATCCATTCGGGGATGGTTGCGGACTATAATTCAGGCAGCACATCCCGAGAGATTGTCGTGATCCACTTTCCATTAGCCTCGACGGCGATTATAAGCGCAGCCAGCCCATGCCAGGCATCCTCCTGATCAAGACCTCTTCCATGGGAGACGTGCTGCATAATCTTCCGGTCGTGACGGATATTTGCAAACATATTCCGGAGCCTTGCATTGACTGGGTGGTGGAGGAGAATTTTTCATTGCTGCCGATGCTGCATCCCGATGTCAACCGGGTTGTCACGGTCGCCGTGCGCCGCTGGCGCAAATCATGGTGGCGATCGCGTGGCGAAGCGCAAGCTGCCTGCCGCAGTTTGCGCGCCAGCCATTACGATTTTGCGCTGGACACCCAGGGCTTGCTGAAGAGCGCGCTGATCACCCGTTGTGTGCCTGCCGTGCGCTGCGGCTTCGACAGTAAAAGTGCGCGCGAACCAGTCGCCAGCCTGTTTTATGACCGCACTTATTTTGTGGACAAGAACCAGCATGCGGTGGAGCGCAACCGCCAACTGGCCGGGCAGGCGTTAGGCTACCAGCCGCAGGGCGAACCGGATTACGGCATACGCGCCCCCGGTCTTGCGTTGCCCTGGTTGCCGGCTGAACCCTATGCCGTGCTGTTGCATGCTACCAGCCGTGACGACAAATTATGGGATGAACAAAACTGGATTATGCTGGGCAAGCACCTGAATCAGGCCGGGATACGCACCGTGCTGCCTTGGGGTGATGCGCAGGAAAAATCACGCGGCGAGCGTTTGAGCCTGGCTATTCCCGGCGCCGTTTGCGCCCCGCATATAAACCTGAACGAAGCGGCGGCAGTGCTGGCGGGCGCGCATGCGGCAATCGGGGTGGATACCGGCTTGAGCCATCTCGCGGCGGCGCTCGGCGTGCCGACGGTCGGCATTTACACCGCCACCGATCCGGGCTTGACTGGACTCCATGCAGGCAAACGCGCGCTCAATCTTGGCGGGAAGCAATCGCCCCCCACCGTCGCCGAAGTCTGCGCCGCTCTCGAGCAGGCAACCGGCCATGATTAACCCGCGAGCCTTTTACACGCTTGTATTGTGGTTGCTGCTGCTGCCCTACATTTTTTTTCATCTCGCGTGGCGCGCGCGCAAACAGCCGGAATATCTCAAACACATTCCCGAACGTTTTGGTTTTTACTCCACGCACAGCAACAAGCCGGTCATCTGGCTGCACACCGTATCGGTCGGCGAAACCCGCGCCGCAGCCAGCCTGGTAAAGCGCTTGCAGGTAGATTATCCGGATCATCAACTGCTGCTCACCCACACCACTCCCACCGGGCGCGCCGCCAGCGACCAGCTTTATGGCGACGATGTGCTGCGCGTGTACCTGCCCTATGATTACCCCTTTGCGGTCAGGTGTTTCCTGAACCATTTCCGCCCGAGTGTCGGCATCCTGCTGGAGACCGAAATCTGGTTTAATTTAATCCATGCCTGCCATGCCGGAAAAATCCCGCTGCTGTTGCTCAACGCGCGCCTGTCGGAGAAATCTGCCGCGCGTTATGCGCGCTATCCCAGGCTGACAAGATCGGGTTTGCGTGAATTGAGCGCCATCGCCGCACAGAGCGCAAACGATGCCGCGCGCCTGACAGCCTTGGGCGCAGACAACGTGTCCGTCATGGGCAACCTGAAGTTCGACATCGAGCCACCCCGGGCCATGCTGGAGCTGGGCAAGCAATTACGCAGTCAGTTCGGCGAATCCAGGAAAATATTTCTGGCGGCCAGCACCAGGGCAGGGGAAGAGGAATTAATACTCGACGCACTCCAGCAAGCCGATATTCCGCAATTGCTCACCGTCATCGTGCCGCGCCACCCCCAGCGCTTCGGCGAGGTGGCCGATATGCTCGCGCAGCGCGGCATCCTCTTCCGGCGCCGGAGTGAAAACCGTGCGGTTGCCCCGGAAACCCAAGTGGTATTGGGCGACAGCATGGGCGAGATGTTTGCCTACTACACGGCCTGCGACCTCGCCTTTATCGGCGGCAGCCTGCTGCCGTTCGGCGGACAGAATCTGATCGAGGCCTGTGCCGCCGGCAAACCCGTGCTGATCGGCCCGCATACCTATAACTTCGCCCAGGCCAGCCAACTTGCGGTTGACGGCGGAGCGGCTGTGCGGGTGGAGAATATCACCGGCCTTGCACATAGCCTGCAATACCTGTTTTCCAATCCGGCTGACAGGCAAGAGATGAGCAATGCCGGATTGCGCTTCGTGAGCGAGCATCGCGGCGCAACGGCACAGGCGTTATTGCACATCAACCGCTGTATGGCAAAACAGGTCGTGATGAAATAGGCCGCGACCCGCTGCCTTCATTTCCAGTAAAATCATGCCCGTCAAAATGACAAGGCGAACCCGTGCCACACAACCATGAATAAAATTTTAATCACCGGCGGCGCCGGATTTATCGGCTCCGCCGTTATCCGCCAGTTGATTGCGGAGACGGATGTCTCTGTCGTCAATGTCGACAAGCTGACCTATGCCGGCAATTTGCAGTCGCTGGTATCGGTTGCGGATAACCCCCGCTACTGTTTTGAACGCGTGGATATTTGCGCTGCCGCAGAAGTCGCGCGCCTGTTCCGTGAACACCAGCCGGATGCGGTGATGCACCTGGCTGCGGAGTCGCATGTCGACCGCTCCATCACCGGCCCGGCTGCCTTCATCGAAACCAATATCGTCGGCACTTACACCCTGCTGGAAGCAGCCCGCGAGTACTGGAACGGATTGCCTGCGGAACGCAAAGACGCCTTCCGCTTCCACCACATTTCCACCGATGAGGTGTATGGCAGCCTGGGCGAGACGGGATTTTTCACCGAAGATACCGCATACCAGCCGAACTCGCCCTACTCTGCGAGCAAGGCCTCTTCGGATCACCTGGTGCGTGCATGGCACCACACCTACGGCCTGCCCGTGGTCACCACCAACTGTTCCAACAACTACGGCCCCTACCATTTTCCGGAGAAGCTCATCCCATTGGTGATCCTGAACGCGGTCAACGGCAAGCCGCTGCCGGTTTACGGCAAGGGCGACAACATCCGCGACTGGCTGTATGTGGACGACCATGCGCGCGCACTGCGGCTGGTGCTGCAACAGGGGCGCACAGGAGAAACTTACAATATCGGCGGCTGGAACGAAAAGACCAATCTGGAAGTGGTGCAAATGATTTGCGCCATTCTCGATGAACTCCGCCCGCAGGGCGCGCCGCATGCGTCACTCATCACCTACGTGCAGGATCGCCCCGGCCATGACCGCCGTTACGCGATCGATGCCGGCAAGGTCGCCCGCGAACTCGGCTGGAAACCGCAGGAAACTTTTGAAAGCGGGCTGCGCAAGACGGTGGAGTGGTATCTGGCAAATACCGCCTGGGTAAACGCCGTCATCAGCGGCGAATATCAAAGCTGGATTCAACAAAACTACGGCGACAGGAAGATATCATGAAAGGCATCATACTCGCGGGCGGTTCCGGCACACGGCTCTACCCGGTCACCCATACCATTTCCAAGCAACTGCTGCCGATCTATGACAAGCCGATGATTTACTATCCGCTGTCCACGCTGATGCTGGCCGGGATACGCGATATCCTGATCATTTCCACCCCGCAGGACACGCCGCGTTTCGAGCAGCTCCTGGGGGATGGCTCGCAGTGGGGAATGAATTTTTCCTATGCCGTGCAGCCCTCGCCCGACGGACTCGCGCAGGCGTTCATCATCGGCGAAACATTCATCGCGAATGACCCGTGTTCAATGGTGCTGGGCGACAACATTTTTTATGGCCATGGCTTCGAGCATCTGCTGCACGCTGCCGCAAGCAAGCCTGATGGCGGCACGGTGTTTGCCTACCATGTGACCGATCCCGAGCGCTATGGTGTGGTGGAATTCGATGCCGCAGGACGCGCCGTCAGCCTGGAAGAGAAGCCGGTAAAACCAAAATCCAGTTACGCCGTAACCGGCCTGTATTTCTACGATAACGACATCGTTGAGATTGCAAAATCCATCAGGCCTTCCGCACGGGGAGAGCTGGAGATCACCAGTGTCAACCAGCGTTATCTTGAGATGGGCAAGCTCGATGTGCAGATCATGCGCCGGGGTTATGCCTGGCTGGATACCGGCACACATGAGTCGCTACTGGAGGCTTCCCTGTTCATACAGACGCTGGAAAAACGCCAGGGCTTGAAGATTGCCTGCCCCGAAGAAATCGCCTATCGGCAAAATCATATCACTGCCGAGCAACTGGAAAAGCTGGCTGCGCCGTTGGCGAAAAACGGTTATGGGCAGTATCTGCTCAGCATTCTAAAAGAAGCCCGCTGATTTCGTTTCCATGCTATGCGTGACGTGCCGGATATTGGCCGCATCTACAGGCAGGAAATCGCATAAACACCGGGCTTCAGCAAACTACGCGGTGTTACTTGAACACGATGGTCTTGTTGCCGCACACCAGTACGCGGTCTTCGATGTGGCAGCGCAAGCCGCGCGCCAGCACCGTTTTCTCGATGTCGCGGCCATAGCGCACCATGTCTTCCACGCTGTCGCCGTGGTCGATGCGCACCGTGTCCTGCTCGATGATGGGGCCTTCATCGAGCTCCTCCGTCACATAATGGCAGGTCGCGCCGATCAACTTCACCCCGCGCTGGTAGGCCTGGTGGTAGGGCTTGGCGCCGGCGAAGGAGGGCAGGAAGCTGTGGTGGATATTGATGATGCGCCCGGCATAGCGCTGGCATAAGTACGGCGGCATGATCTGCATGAAGCGCGCCAGCACCAGCGCGTCGCCTCGTTGCCGTTCAAACAGGCGGGCAATTTCCTCGAATGCGGCAACCTTGTCCTGCATGGCTACAAAGTGAAACGGGATGCCGTGCCACTCGACGAAGCCGCGCAGGTCTTCGTGGTTGGAAATAACACAGGGAATATCCACATCCAGTTCGCCGCTGCGCCAGCGGTGCAACAGGTCGTTCAGGCAATGATCCTGCTTGCTGACCAGGATTACCACGCGCTTCTTCTGCGCGGAATCGCTCATCTGCCAGTCCATGCCGAACTCGCCCGCCAGCAGGGCAAAGCGCGCACGGAACTCGTTCAGGTCAAACGGCAATGAATCCGCGCGGATTTCCTGGCGCATGAAAAAGCGCTGCGACAGTTCATCCGTATGGTAGCTGGCCTCCACCATCCAGCCGCCATGCTGCGCGACGAAACCGCTCACCGCCGCGATGATGCCGCTCCTGTCCGGACAGGAAATGGTCAGTGTGTAACGGCGTTCGCCCATAACCAGCCTCCGTTGCTTGTCAGGAAACCTCAGGCCATCAGCCCCTGGCTGCGCAGATATTCCTCGTAGGTGCCATGATAATCGGAAACACCCTTGGTCGTGATCTCGATGATGCGCGTGGCCAGCGAGGAGACGAACTCGCGGTCATGGCTGACGAATACCAGTGTGCCCTTGTACAGGTCGAGCGCGGTATTGAGCGACTCGATGGCTTCCATGTCCATGTGGTTGGTCGGTTCATCCATCAGTAGCACGTTGGGCCTTTGCAGCATCAGCTTGCCGAACAGCATGCGCCCCTTCTCGCCGCCGGACAGCACTTTCACTTTCTTCTTCACGTCGTCGCCGGAGAACAGCAAGCGCCCCAGCGTACCGCGCACCACCTGGTCGTCATCGCTTGGCCCGCGCCAATCGGTCATCCAGTCCATCATGAGTTTATCTTCGGCGAAATCGGCGGCATGGTCCTGCGCGTAGTAGCCGGGCTTGGCTTTCTCCGCCCATTTAACCGTGCCGGTATCGGGCTGAAGATCGCCCGCCAGGCAGCGCAGCAGCGTGGTCTTGCCGATGCCGTTGGGGCCGATGATGGCGACGCGCTCGCCCGCATCGATGCGGAAATTCACGTTGGAGAACAGCACGCGGTCGAAGCCTTTGGCCATGTGCTGCACTTCCACCGCGACACGGTGCAGCTTTTCGCGTTCGTCGTAGTCGAAGCGGATGAAGGGGTATTGGCGGCTGGAAGGCTTGATGTCCTCCAACTTGATCTTGTCGATCTGGCGCGCGCGCGAGGTGGCCTGCTTGGCCTTGGAGGCATTGGCCGAGAAGCGCGCCACGAACGCCTTGAGTTCGGCGATCTTCTCCTTGGCCTTGGCGTTGTCCGCCGATTGCTGCTCGCGCGCTTGCGTCGAGGCCAGCATGTAATCGTTGTAGTTGCCCGGATACACGGTGATCTTGCCGTAGTCCAGATCGGCCATGTGGGTGCACACACTGTTCAGGAAATGGCGGTCGTGCGAGATGATGACCATGGTGCTGTTGCGCGCGTTGAGCACGTCTTCCAGCCAGCGTATGGTGTTGATGTCGAGGTTGTTGGTCGGCTCGTCCAGCAGCAGGATGTCCGGGTTGGCGAACAGCGCCTGCGCCAGCAGCACGCGCAGCTTGAAACCGGGCGCGACTTCGCGCATCGGCCCGTTATGCAATTCGATGGCGATGCCCACGCCAAGCAGCAACTCCCCCGCACGAGCTTCGGCGGTGTAGCCATCGTATTCGGCAAACACCGCTTCCAGGTCGGCGGCACGCATGTAGTCCTCTTCCGAGGCATCCGGGTTGGCATAGATTGCGTCGCGTTCCGCCATCGCCTCCCACATCTCGGTGTGGCCCATCATCACCACATCCAGCACGCGGGTATCCTCGTAAGCGAACTGATCCTGGCGCAGCTTGCCGAGGCGCTCGCCCCTGTCCAGCATCACTTCGCCGGACGTCTGCTCCAGATCGCGGCCGAGGATTTTCATGAATGTGGACTTGCCGCAGCCGTTCGCGCCGATCAGGCCGTAGCGGTTGCCGTCGCCGAATTTAACGGAGACGTTTTCAAATAGCGGCTTGGCGCCGAACTGCATGGTGATATTGGCGGTAGATAACATGGCAAACCTTGCAAAATTAAGGCGCGCATTCTACCACCTGACTGCCAAGACAAAAGCCCCATGTTCCGCACCTGTATCGCAGCCCCGGCATGCGACAAGATATTGCGCTTGCGGCAGATTCTTCATGGCCGCCCACGGCATGGCGCCAGAACGAAATATTTCATATCAAGAAAACAAGCAAGGGCGCCCGCCAATTTATAAAATATCCGGGTTAATAACCTTCAGGGTTAGAATCACG
>JAQTOM010000069.1 GCA_028713345.1 Gallionellaceae bacterium
GCGAATTTGCCTCAGCAAAAAACCCGATACCGAGCCACCCCCGGTATTAGGTAGAATACCCCCTTATGACCACCCTCCACATCGCCACCTACAACATCCACAAGGGCTTTTCCCATTTCAACCGGCGCATGGTGCTGCATGAGCTGCGCGATCGCCTGCGTGAACTTAACTCAGACATCGTGTTCCTGCAGGAAGTGCAGGGCGAAAGCAATGGCAATGTTCAGCGCCACCTGAACTACCCCACGCAGCCGCAACATGAGTTTCTGGCCGATCAGATATGGCCGCACCATGCGTATGGAAAAAACGCGGTGTATGACGCAGGCCACCACGGCAACGCCATCCTGAGCCGTTACCCGATTGTGCGCTGGGACAATCAGGATGTATCCGCGCACCGTATCGAGAGCCGCGGGCTGTTGCATTGCGAAATTGAATTGCCGCAAGCCGGCCAGCCGCTGCATTGCATCTGCGTGCATTTCGGTTTGTTCAAGCGCTGGCGCGGGCAGCAGTTCGGCGCGCTGGTGGAGCGCATCAAACAGATGGTTCCGGCGGATGCGCCGTTGATTATTGCGGGCGATTTCAACGACTGGAACAACCATGCCAGCCACCTGCTGGCGCATGAATTGCAATTGCATGAAGTGTTTGAAACGAGCCGCGGCAGGCTGGCGCGCAGCTACCCGGCGGGCATGCCGCTACTGTGCATGGATCGTATTTATGTGCGCGGCTTTGGAATCCGGCGCAGCGACGTGCATGCGTGGAGAAAAATTTCCGATCATGCGGCGCTGTCCACAATCCTTGTGTTGCCATGAGCAGCATGCATCAGGTTGATGGCCATACCCTCACCCTGCTGCATAACGGCGGGGAATATTTCCCGCGCCTCATTTCCGCGATGGACGGCGCGGTCCATTCGGTTTATCTGGAGGCCTACATTTTTGCCGCCGACGCCAGCGGACGCATAATCTCGGACGCCCTGCAGCATGCGGCCAGGCGGGGCGTGAAGACGCACCTGTTGCTGGACGGTTTCGGTTGTGCCGAGCTGCCGCCTGCGTGGGTGGATGAGCTGCGTGCGGCAGGCGTGGAAGTGTTGTGGTTCCGCCCGGAAATCGCGCGCTTCAAGCTGCGCCGCCATCGCCTGCGCCGCCTGCACCGCAAGCTGGCGGTGGTGGATGGGCGCATCGCTTTTGTGGGCGGCATCAATATCATCGACGATGCGCCCGGCAACGGGCTTGCGGCGCCGCGCATGGATTATGCGGTGGAAGTGCGGGGCGATACGGTGGCGTGCATCCATGCGGCCATGCGGCGCTTGTGGCTGCTGATATCGTGGACGAATTTCCGCCGCCGGCGTGAACATGCAAGATTTCAATTTGCCCCTGCGGCATCGCAGGAAATTTTCTTCCTGCTGTGCGACAACTTGCGCCACCGGCGCGACATCGAGCTGGCTTACCTTAAAGCCATCGCTGACGCACGGCGCGAGATCATCATCGCCAACGCCTATTTCCTGCCCGGCAGGCGCTTCCGCCGCGCCTTGCTGGATGCGGCGCGGCGCGGGGTGCGCGTGGTGCTGCTGTTGCAGGGGCAGGTGGAGTATCGCCTGCAGCATTACGCCATGCTCGCGCTTTATGACGAATTATTGGGCGCAGGCGTGGAAATACACGAATACCACGCCAGTTTTCTGCATGCCAAAGTGGCGGTGGTGGATGGCTGTTGGGCGACAGTCGGCTCATCCAACATCGACCCGTTCAGCCTGTGGCTGGGGCGCGAGGCCAATCTGGTGGTGCGCGATGCGGGGTTTGCGGAATCCTTGCGCGCCAGCCTGCTGCAAGAAATGGAACAAGGCGCGCATCCTGTTGCCCATGCCGCATGGCGTAAACAGGGAGTATGGATGCACCTGCTGGCGCGCGCGAGCTATGCCGCCGTGCTCTTCCTGACCAGCGTGTTCGGTTATGCGCGCGGGCGTGAGGGCGATATTTAACCCGAGTGCTTCCAAATACCGGGGTGAAAGTTTGTCATGCCGATGAAGGGCGGTGTCGAGCCGTTTACAGATATGTTGGCAAGTATTAAAACTACGTGCAATAGGTTAATATTACGATGCTGCGTGGCGGCCTCATTCAACCTTAAGGAGCCATTATGAATATCTCGCTGATTCTTCTCGGCGCTCTTATCGTCATACTGATTTACGGTATAAGCCTGTATAACAACCTGGTGCAGGTAAAGCATGCAGTATCCAAGGCGTGGGCCAACATTGACGTGCTGCTCAAGCAGCGTCATGACGAACTGCCCAAACTGATCGAGGTGTGCAAACAATATAAGCAATTCGAGCAGTCCACCTTGCAGAAGGTGATTGAAGCACGTTCGCAAGTGCAGTCTGCGCGCGAGAACCAGAATATTCCCGCACTTGGACAGGCGGAAGGTGCTCTACGCGCCAGTATCGGCAGCCTGTTTGCCGTTGCAGAGGCCTATCCAGAGCTGAAGACAAATGAACAATTCATGCAGCTGCAAACACGCATTACCGGCTTGGAGAATGGCATAGCCGACCGTCGCGAGTTTTATAACGATGCGGTGAACATCAATAACGTGGCAATCGAACAATTCCCGGCCGCACTGGTTGCAGGCATGTTCAACTTTCCCGCAAAACCGCTGCTGGAATTTTCAGCCGCAGAGAAGGCTGACGTGGATGTCAAATCGCTGTTTGGCTAAACGGCCTGGCAATCCATGCTGGCCAGACTACGCCGCGAATATGCGCAACTTGTCACTTCGGGCGCGCAACTGCTGTTGCTGCTCGTCGGCGTACAGGTCGAATCGCGCCAGGGGTGGATAGGTTGCCTGAGCCTGATGGCACTGATCAGCCTGTTCGCCTGGCTCTCCGCCCTGCGCCGCCTGCGTGCGGTACGCGACACCCCCACTTCCAGGATTGCTTCCGCCGCGCAAGGTTATGTGGAACTGATCGGGCGCGGCAAGCCGCTCTCCGATCCGCCACTCTTGAGCAAGCTCAGGCCGCTACCCTGCCTGTGGTATCGCTACCGGATCGAACACAAAGACAGCAACGGTAAATGGCATACCGAGGATAGCGGTGAGAGCGAGGACTCATTCGTGCTGGAAGACGATACCGGCCAGTGCGTGATCGATCCATGCGGCGCGGAAATCCTCACTACACACAAGGACACCTGGCGACAGGGCGATTACCGTTACACCGAATGGAAACTGCTGCAACATGACTTAATCTACGCCATCGGGCAATTCAAGACCATAGGCGGCAGCAGCGTGGCGCTCAGCGCCAACGAGGAACTCAAGGCAGTGCTGACGGAATGGAAACAGGACTCCAGGACGCTGCATGCACGCTTCGACCTCAACAACGACGGTGCGCTCGACATGCAGGAATGGATGCTGGCACGCCAGGCAGCCAAGCGCGAAGCCGAGAAGCGCATAAGTGCAGCGCGCGCAGAACCCGATATCAGCTTCCTCGCCCAGCCGCATGACGGGCGCCTGTTCCTCATCAGCAACATGAAGCAGGACAATCTCGCACGCCGCTACTGGTTTTGGGCTTGTGTACACCTCGTTATTTTTTTCGGTGCGCTGGGCGGTATTGAATGGCGGTTGTGATAGCCTGCAATTTAAGGCGGCTACTCAAGGGGTATGTAATCCGCATCCAGCCTGCGGCTGGGCGGAATTGACACCGCCAGAAGATTCCCCGCTGCTACGCCATGACCCTCCCGCAGCAAAAGGGAGGAGCAAAGGATGAGCAGGGCATAAACGGAGTGTCTGGGGTTGGTCAGGCAGCATATCCATCACGAGCTATTGACCCGACGAATAGAGTTTCCACCCCGTTCAGCCTGAGCCTGCCGAAGGCTATGAAGCCGTACATGTTTCGACACGCTCAACACGAACGGCTTCATACCTTATTCGTGCCGGATCAATAAATGCTGCACTGCCAGGCTCCTGTAGTTTTTTGTGACCCTGGTAGTTTCTCGTACGCCTAAGAATTTTCCTTAGGCCAAAATAAAAATGGCAAAATTGGCTTGCAAAACGATAAAGGGTTGCAGAGAATGCGTGAGCAATACCCGGTAGGATGCTTAGCAAGAAATAAGGTGAGATTGGCCTCTTTTTCTTCTCCGGCAGTTCAGTTCAACAAGGTTTATCCGCCGCCGATAGGTTACGGATATAACAAGTCTGGTGATGGCGGCGGACAAACACTATTCATTGGACCACTATGCACCATTTCTCTAATATGCGCTGTCTGATCGACTCGCTACTTGCGACGCTGCTGCTGGTCTTTAGTTGTTTTGCTTTTTGCGCGGATCCTGTCAAACCAGGACAGGATTTTTCGAATGCTCTACTTAAGGTCAGTGCACCAAATTCTGAAGGCTGGTTGCTCGCCGAAGCAAATGCGCAATCTCTCGCGTTCGCCAAACGTGGCGTAACTAATGACGAAAGCTACGCGGCGCTCGTTAGTCTTTTTACGGTAGCGGGTATTAGAAATCCGGATCAGTTCCTTGAATACGTGAAGCAAGGGATTGAAAGCGATAGGGCGCCGGATCGGTTCACCACACTTGAAAATAGTTTGACGTTTACCGAGTCGAGGCCTTATCTATGCGTAAAGCTCCACAATGTCTCGGAAGATAGGGCGGCGCAGGTAGGTTCCCACACCATACCGTTGCGAATGGAAACATTTTCGTTGTATTGCAGGCATCCAAAGCGTAGCAACGTGGGATTCAGTATTGGATTCTCTCAAAGGGGTGGTGTGCCCGACGACAAATTGGAATCGCGAGCGCAAGAATTCATTGATGGAATACAGGCCATTGAGTAATTCGTCTAACTTTTTTACTCAATCGTGTCGGCAAAGCTACGCTTTTACTGACCAGCGTGTTCGGTTATGCGCGTTGGCGTGATGGTGGTGTTTAATGCAAGCGCTTTACAAACGCATGTTGTTACGCACTTGGAACGTACGTTCGGCTACTCATGACGCAGTTATAATGCGCCTGTTTATTTTTATCCAACCACATGCGCTCTCTTCCGTTTTCCCCAGAGCACGCAACGCGCGGCGACTGGAACACCATACGCACCCTGCTGCCCTACCTGCTGGAGTTCAAGCTCAGGGTGGCATTGGCATTGACGCTGCTGGTGCTGGCCAAGCTGGCGAATGTGGCGGTGCCGCTGGTGTTCAAGGAAATCGTGGATTCGATGAACAAGCCGCAGGCGCTGCTGGTGGTGCCGGTGTTTCTCGTGGCCGGCTATGGCGTGCTGCGCCTGTTCAGCACGCTGTTTGGCGAGTTGCGCGATGCGGTGTTTGCCAAGGCCGCGCAGCGCGCCATCCGGCGAGTGGCGCTCAAGCTGTTCGTGCACCTGCACAGCCTGAGCCTGCGCTTCCATCTGGAGCGACAGACCGGCGGGGTGTCGCGCGATATCGAGCGCGGCACCAAGGGCATCAGCTTCCTGCTGAACTTCATGCTGTTCAACATCCTGCCCACGCTGCTGGAAATCGGGCTGGTCGCGGCCATCCTGTTCAGCAAATATAGCCCGTGGTTCGCCGTCATCACGTTCACCACGCTGGTGGTGTATATCGTGTTTACGCTGACCGTCACCGAGTGGCGCATGGTGTTCCGCCGCACCATGAACGACATGGATTCCAAGGCCAACACGCGCGCCATAGACAGCCTGCTCAACTACGAGACGGTAAAGTATTTCGGCAACGAGGGTTATGAGGCGCGACGCTACGACGAGCACCTCGCCACCTGGGAAAAGGCGGCGATAAAAAACCAGACATCGATGGTGGCGCTGAACGCCGGGCAGAGCGCCATCATCGGCGCCGGCATCACTGCATTGATGCTGCTGGCGGCGGACGGTGTGGCCAAGGGCACGATGACGCTGGGCGACCTGGTGCTGGTCAACGTGTTCATGTTGCAGCTTTCCGTGCCGCTGCATTTTCTCGGTTTCGTGTACCGCGAGATCAAGCACGCGCTGGCGGACATGGAGAGGATGTTCCGCCTGCTCGATGAGCACCGCGAGATCGAGGATGCGCCGGATGCAGCGCCGCTGAAGCTGGAGCAGGCGGCAGTGCGCTTCGAGCAGGCGGGCTTCGCTTACGATCCCGAGCGGCAGATATTGTTCGATGTCAGTTTCGATATTCCGGCCGGGCACACGGTCGCCGTGGTGGGGGCGAGCGGGGCGGGCAAGTCCACGCTGTCGCGGCTCTTGTTCCGCTTTTACGATGTGGGCGCGGGCCGCATCCTGATCGACGGGCAGGATATCCGCAAGGTGACGCAAGCCAGTTTGCGCGCGGCCATCGGCATCGTGCCGCAGGACACCGTGCTGTTCAACGACAGCATCTATTACAACATCGCCTATGGCCGCCCCGGCGCCACGCGCGAGGAGGTGTTGCAGGCGGCGCGGTCGGCGCATATCCACGATTTCATCGAATCGCTGCCGCATGGCTATGACACCACGGTGGGGGAGCGCGGCCTAAAACTATCCGGCGGCGAGAAGCAGCGCGTGGCGATTGCGCGCGCCATCCTCAAGAATCCCGCAATTTTAATCTTCGACGAGGCGACTTCGGCGCTGGATTCCAAGTCCGAGAAGGCGATACAGGGCGAGTTGCACAACGTTGCGCGCGACCGCACCACCCTGATCATCGCGCACCGCCTGTCCACCATCGTGGATGCGCATGAGATTCTGGTGCTGGACAAGGGGCGCATCATCGAGCGCGGCACGCACCGCGATTTGCTGGCGCAGCAGGGAATGTATGCGCAGATGTGGGCGTTGCAGCAACAGGAAGAGGGTTAAAATCCACTTGTCAAGGCTAATTGGCCTTGATTTTTCTTGAGTTATTGGTATTCTTGCTAATATACATAAATAAAAGCTTCTTACGGGAGGGTTGCATGCGCAACAAACTCATGCTGTTGATGCTGATGGGCTACACGCTGGCGGTGCAGGCGGTATTTGCCGATACGGCGGTGCAGGCTCGGGATGACGAACTGACCAGCGCGGTGCTGAAGCTTACCTCGTCACCCAAGCTGCGTTCATCCATTGCCCTGATTTATGACGAGCAAGGGCAGGGCGCCCTGTATAGCAAGAATGCCGATACCGTCGCGCCTATCGCCTCCATTACCAAGCTGATGACCGCGATGGTGGTGCTGGATGCGCAGTTGCCGCTGGATGAGGAAATCAGCATCAGCAGGCAAGACATGGATACGCTCAAGGGTACCCGCTCGCGCATGAACCCTGGCACAACGTTGACGCGCGGCGAATTGCTCAGGCTGGCCTTGATGTCCTCCGAAAACCGCGCGGCTGCGGCATTGGCGCGCACTTATCCGGGCGGTACCAGTGCTGCCGTGGCGATGATGAATATCAAGGCGCTGGAACTGGGCATGAAGGACACGCGCTTTCTCGACCCCACCGGCCTGAACAGCGGCAATGTGTCCACCGCGCAGGATCTGGTGAAGATGGTCCAGGCGGCGAAGCATTACGACCCCATCCACCAGTACACCACCACGCCGTCTTACATGGTGCAGTCCGGCGGGCGGCGCAGCAGGCCGATGCGCTTCAACAACACCAATCCGCTGGTGAAGAACGCCTCTTGGGATATCGGCGTCAGCAAGACGGGCTATATCAGCGAGGCGGGGCGCTGTCTGGTGATGCAGGCCAGGATCAACCAGCGCCCGGTAGTGATTGTGCTGCTTGATTCGTGGGGCGCGCGCACCCGCATCGGCGACGCAAACCGTATCAAGAAATGGATGGAAAGTGCCTACTCGGTACGCAATATCCGGCGCGGCTAGTTTTTCTTACGGGTTTAATTAAGTGTATTGAACAGGGGGCTTCGGCCCCTTTGGTTCTTGTTGCCCGGAACAGGGATCATGCGTGCCCGCCCAGCATCTCGAATTGCACGTACCACACACCCAGCGACACGAAGAAGTTGGCGAGTATCGCAGGCAGGTACTTCAGGTGCGTGCCGAAGCTGTAGCTCTTGTCGATGGACATCACCATCACGCCTGCGGCTGAGCCGATCACGGTGAGGCTGCCGCCGATGCCCACCATCAGCGCGTTGAGCGCCCATTGCGAACTGTTCAGTTGCGGGTTGGACATCAGCGCGGCGGCTTCCACCGGCACGTTATCCAGTATCCCTGAGATTACCCCAAGCAGCACATTCACCGTGGTAGGCGAGAGTGCTTCGAATAGTCGTGAAATGTAAGACAGCCAGCCGACGTAATTGAGTGCCGCCACCCCGCTGATGATGCCGATGAAGAACAGCAGCGTGTTCCATTCGACTTTTTGCAATTGTGTCAGCAGCATCACGTTGTGGCCGTCGCGCTTGAGGCGCCAGGCATACAGGCCGAGGATGGCCAGACCCATGCCGATGGCGTACTCGATGTCGATGTGCAGCACGATGTTCATCACCACGGCGGCGCTGATGGCGGCTATGCCGAAGAAGATCATGCCGATGCCGCCGCGCTTGATATGCGCCTCATCAGGCGTGGTGTCGATCAGTTCGCCTTGCAGCCTGTTCAGGTAAAACAGTTGCAGCACGGCGGCACTGGCTGCCCAGCCGATGACTCCGGCGGGAAACAATGCAAGCAGCCCTGTGATGCTGGTTTTACCCGCCAGCACCACCATCAGGCTGGTGGCGGTGCCGAGGAACCATACACCGGAATTCGAGGCGATGATCAGGTTGCACAGCGCGATGTGGCGATAGTCCTGGTTGCGCGAGATTTCCTTGATCTGCTTGCCGAAAATCATCGCGCTGGTGATGTTGTTAATGAACGGGCTGAGCAGCGCCGCCAGCAGCCCGGTGGCCCAGAACATCGCGCTGGCGTTGAGCCCCTTGCCGATGAGGTAGCTGTTGAGCGCGCTGAACACGCCGCGTTCGCTGAGCATTTCCACGATCATCCACATGAAGGCCATGAAACAAATCAGCGAAAACAGCTCGACCTTGTTTTCTTTCTGCATCTCGATGAAATGTTCGAAGCGCCCCGGGTCGTCGCCGGAAAAGAAGGTGTGCAGACCGATCAGCAGGAAGGACGAGAGCATGAACAGCGCGGGCTTGAACTTGTCCATGTGCAGCCTGGCTTCAAAGACGATGAGCAGCATGCCGACGCTGAAAATCAGCAGCACGGCGAGGCCCAGCCAGGAGGTCGGTTGTATCGGCATCATGAGGCGGTGGTTGATCCGTGTGGGGCAGTGTGCAAGCTTAACAGATTGTGTTGGAAATTCTGCACGCGGCATTCCGGCAGCGGCGCGAACCATGAAATATAGGGAAAACCGCAACCTCAATTTTCCACAGCTGTCCGTTGGCTGGTATGATGGCGGGTTGATA
>JAQTOM010000070.1 GCA_028713345.1 Gallionellaceae bacterium
CTTAACAGATTGTGTTGGAAATTCTGCACGCGGCATTCCGGCAGCGGCGCGAACCATGAAATATAGGGAAAACCGCAACCTCAATTTTCCACAGCTGTCCGTTGGCTGGTATGATGGCGGGTTGATATTGCGTTATCCTAATTGTTGTTATTGCCTGCTCATGGCGAATAATAAAGACCATTGGATTGATTTATGCCCCAACAGCCTGAAAATTACATAACGCCAATTGGCGCAATCGGGTGATGCTTGTCATCAAGCAGAAGATATAAGGTTTCAGCTCCAACTACCTGATCTGATGAAAAGAACCAAAACCAGCAAACAATGGATGCACGAGCATGTCACCGACCCTTATGTGCAGCGCGCACAGAAGGAAGGCTACCGCTCACGCGCGGCGTACAAGCTGCTGGAAATTGACGAACGCGACCATCTGCTCCAGCCGGGCATGGTGGTGGTCGATCTCGGCGCGACGCCGGGAGGCTGGTCGCAGGTTGCCGCTTCCAGAGTGGGGCAATCCGGCAAGGTAATTGCGCTGGACCTGTTGCCGCTGCATCCGCTGCACGGCGTGGAATTCATTCTGGGCGATTTTCGTGAAGACAGCGTGTTGGCGCAACTGGAGGAGCGATTGGGCGGCAGGCAGGTTGGGCTGGTGATTTCCGATATGTCCCCCAATATAAGCGGCATTGGAGTGGCCGATCAGGCGCGTGCCATGCACTTGGCGGAGTTGGCGCTGGATTTTTCCGTGCGGCATTTGAAACCGGAGGGTGTTTTCCTGGTCAAATTATTTCAGGGCGTGGGTTTTGAAGACTATATCAAGCTGATGCGCAGCCATTTCGCCCGCGTGGTGACGCGCAAACCCAATGCATCGCGCGACCGTAGCAGCGAACAGTATCTTTTGGGGATGGGAAGGCTGGAAAAACTTGAGTAATCAAGCGGGAAAGTGTCTAATACACATCAATATTGTAGTTTGGCAAACGCCAGCAGGGAGTGATTTTGAATAATTTGTTTAAAAGTATCGGGATTTGGTTGGTTGTCGCCTTGGTGCTGATGGCGGTATTCAACCAATTTAATTCGCGCCAGCAGTTGACCTCACAGGCACAGATGGATTACTCGCAGTTCCTGGAGGAGGTCAGGCAGGGGCATATCGCCAAGGTGACCATCGAAGGGCGTACGTTGAAGGCTGTCACCAATGACGGCAAGCGTATTAGCAGCTATGCGCCGCAGGATTTGTGGCTGGTGTCCGACCTGATCAAGAATGGCGTCAAGATCGAGGCCAAGCCGGAAGAAGAGCAGTCGTTCTGGATGAATATTTTCGTATCCTGGTTCCCCATGCTGTTGCTGATCGGTGTATGGATTTTCTTCATGCGCCAGATGCAGGGCGGCAAGGGTGGCGGCGCCTTCTCCTTTGGCAAGAGCAAGGCGCGCCTGCTGGATGACGCAAAGGAGCGCGTAACCTTCGCGGATGTGGCGGGTTGCGATGAGGCCAAGGAAGAAGTGTCCGAGTTGGTGGATTTCCTGCGCGACCCGACCAAATTCCAGAACTTGGGCGGGCGCATTCCGCGCGGCGTGCTGATGGTGGGCAGCCCCGGCACCGGCAAGACCCTGCTGGCAAAAGCGATTGCGGGTGAAGCCAAGGTGCCGTTCTTCTCCATCTCCGGTTCCGATTTTGTGGAGATGTTTGTCGGTGTGGGTGCGGCGCGCGTGCGCGACATGTTCGAACAGGCCAAGAAACATTCTCCGTGTATCGTGTTCATCGACGAAATCGATGCAGTTGGCCGCCAGCGCGGGGCAGGCATGGGCGGCGGCAACGACGAGCGCGAACAGACGCTGAATGCGCTGCTGGTAGAGATGGATGGTTTTGAAGGCAGCAGCGGTGTGATCGTAATTGCCGCGACCAACCGCCCCGATGTGCTCGACCCGGCGCTATTGCGGCCGGGGCGTTTCGACCGACAGGTGGTGGTACCGCTGCCGGACATCCGTGGCCGCGAGCAGATACTGATGGTGCATATGCGCAAGGTGCCGGTGGCGGCTGACGTGAAGGCCGAAATTCTGGCGCGCGGCACACCGGGCATGTCCGGCGCTGATCTGGCCAATCTGGTCAACGAAGCCGCGCTGTTTGCCGCACGGCGCGGAAAGCGCTTCGTGGAGATGGATGATTTCGAGTCTGCCAAGGACAAGATCATGATGGGCGCAGAGCGCCGTTCCATGATCATGCCGGAGGAAGAGCGCCGCAACACCGCCTACCACGAATCCGGCCATGCGGTAGTGGCCAAGCTGCTGCCCAAGACCGACCCGGTGCACAAGGTCACCATCATCCCGCGCGGGCGCGCGTTGGGGCTGACCATGCAGTTACCGTCGGAAGACCGTTACAGCATGGACAAGAACCGCATTCTCGATACCATCGCCGTGCTGTTCGGCGGTCGCATTGCGGAAGAAATTTTCATGCACCAGATGACGACCGGCGCCTCCAACGACTTCGAACGCGCCACCGACATGGCGCGGCGCATGGTGACGCAGTGGGGCATGAGCGATGCGCTGGGGCCGATGGTTTACGGCGAAAACGAGGGCGAGGTTTTCCTTGGGCGTTCCGTGACTACCCACAAGAATGTTTCGGAAGCCACCATGCAGAAAGTGGATGAAGAAATCCGCCGCATCATCGACCAGCAGTATGCCTTGGCCAGAGGGCTGATCGAGGCCAACAGCGACAAGGTTGAAACGATGGCGCGCGCATTACTGGAATTTGAAACCCTGGATGCAGAGCAGCTTGATGACATCATGGCCGGAAAGTCGCCACGTCCCCCCAAGCCCAGCCAGCCCAGCCAAAGCACCCAGCCTCCGCCAGACGCCACTCCAACGGCTCCGGTCACAACGCCTACGCAGCCGGCGCAGGGAACTTAAAAACAAGGACTGAGTGCTGAGGACTGAGCAAAATCATGCAGTCCTCAGTCCTCAGTCCTCAGTCCTCAGTCCTTCCATGCTTTTCTGCGGCTCCTTCCAACTCGACCTGTCCCGCCCACTGGTCATGGGCATCGTCAATGTAACACCCGATTCTTTTTCCGATGGCGGGCGCCACTTGCTGCGCGATGCTGCGCTGGCGCATGCGCATCAACTGATCGAAGAAGGCGCGGACATTCTCGATGTCGGTGGCGAATCCACGCGCCCCGGCGCGCTGCCGGTCAGCGTGCAGGCAGAGCTGGATCGCGTCATGCCGGTGATTGAAGGTTTACGCGATGCACCTGTTCCCGTTTCGGTGGATACCTGCAAGCCCGAAGTGATGCGCGCAGCCCTGGCGGCAGGAGTGAGCATGGTCAACGACATCAACGCGCTGCAACAGCCGGAGGCGCTGGCTGCCGTGGCTGCAAGCGATGCGGCAGTATGCCTTATGCACATGAAAGGCAGCCCGCAGAACATGCAGGAGCAGCCGCACTATCATGATGTGGTGACGGAGGTGTTGCAGTTCCTGCGCGCACGTATTGCAGCTGCCGAAACCGCAGGCATTGCGCGGGAACGTATCGTGGCCGATCCGGGTTTTGGTTTTGGCAAGACCTTGGCGCATAATTTGGCCCTGTTGCGCGACCTTGGGGTACTTAACGAATTAGGAGTGCAGGTGCTTGCAGGGCTGTCGCGCAAATCCATGCTGGGCACAATTACCGGGCAGGATGTGGAGCACCGGGTGCATGCCAGCGTGGCGGCGGCATTGCTGGCGGTGCAGCGCGGTGCAAAAATCCTGCGCGTGCATGACGTGCGCGCGACATGTGATGCGTTGAAGGTCTGGAATGCGGTGAATACCTGAAAAATATTTAACCACGGAAAACACGGATGACACGGAAAAAGCAATCGGCATGTTGGGTGTCGCCGCATATATTCCAGAGGAACAATGAAACCAAAGGTTCTTCCGTGCATTCCGTGTCTTCCGTGGTTAAGCTGTTTTTGAATTAAATGGGGTATACAGTGAGCAGAAAATATTTTGGTACGGACGGTGTGCGCGGGCGGGTGGGGGAGCATCCCATTACACCGGAATTCGTGATGCATCTCGGCTATTCTGCGGGCAAGGTGCTGGCTGCCGCCGACTGGCATCTGGCGCAGTGTGAACACCCGGGTGTGTTGATCGGCAAGGACACGCGCATTTCCGGCTACATGCTGGAATCTGCCTTGCAGGCCGGCCTGATTGCAGCCGGGGTGGATGTATATCTGGCCGGGCCAGTGCCGACGCCGGCGGTGGCCTACCTCACGCGTGCGTTGCGTTTGCAGGCGGGCATCGTCATATCCGCATCGCACAATCCATTCGAAGACAATGGCATCAAGTTCTTCTCCGGCATGGGTGCCAAGCTGCCGGATGAAACCGAGCGTGCCATCGAGGCCGGGCTGGATAAACCCATCGTGACCATGCCTTCGGCCAGACTGGGCAAGGCCAAGCGACTGGATGATGCGGCAGGACGCTACATCGAATTCTGCAAGAGCAGTTTTCCTTACGATCTTGATCTGCGCGGGCTGAAACTGGTAGTGGATTGTGCGCATGGTGCGGCCTATCACATCGCGCGTCATGTGTTCCACGAACTCGGTGCGGACGTGGTGGCCATCGGTGTACAACCGGATGGCAAGAACATAAACGACGGCTATGGCGCGACTGCGCCGGCCAATTTGCAGCAGGCGGTACGCGAACATCATGCCGACTTGGGTATAGCTCTGGATGGGGATGGCGACCGGCTGGTGATGGTAGATGCGGAGGGGGCTTTATACGATGGCGACCAGTTGCTGTACATCATCGCCAAACACCGCCATGCGCAGGGCATGCTCAAGGGCGGGGTTGTGGGTACGCTGATGACCAATCTCGCCTTTGAACACGCCATACAGCGCCTCGGTGTGCCGTTTGCACGTGCCAGGGTAGGCGACCGCTATGTCATGGAATTGTTGCAACAGCAGGGCTGGCAATTGGGCGGGGAGAATTCCGGGCACATCATCTGCCTGGATCGCCACACCACGGGGGACGGCATCATCTCAGCTCTGCAAGTGCTGCATGCCTTGCGCGCCAACCAGCAGACCCTGGTGCAGGCTGCGGATGGATTGACTCTGTACCCGCAAGTATTGTTGAATGTGCGCATTGCAAAAGGCATGGATTGCACCGCACATGCCAGTGTCTTGGCAACCGTGGCTGCTGCCGAAGCAGCGCTGGCTGGCAGGGGGCGCGTGCTGTTGCGGCCTTCCGGCACCGAGCCGTTGTTGCGCGTGATGGTGGAAGGTGAGGACGCGGCTGCGGTGCGGCATTGGGCGGAAACTATTGCGCAAGCGGTACGTGAGGCGGCGCAGGCAGCATAGTCCTGTTTTGCCCATGACGGGCTACAAGGGTTTTGCGGAACATTTCCTGAATTTGCGGGTCGTATGGCCGCATGGCTTTTTTTTACAAATCTGGAGGAGGATGCATATGAAAAAGAATTTGTTGGGTGTGATTGCGGTGGTTTGTTCCGGTACCGTGTGGGCGGCGGATTTTGTGGATACAGCCAGGGTGATTTCGAGTGCGCCGATTTATGAGCGCGTTTCCGAGCCAAAACAGGAATGCTGGAATGAGACCGTCAGCACGTCTGGAACCGATTCCGGCGCTGCGCCGACAGGTGACCGTTCCATAGGTGGTGCCTTGATTGGTGGCGTGGTGGGAGGCATAGTGGGCAACCAGGTCGGGCAAGGTACCGGCAAAACCGTCGCGACGGCTACTGGGGCGGTTGCGGGGGCCATCATAGGAGATCGCATGGCCAATCCGGCTACTCCCCAGGCATCACAAACGCCGCAGACCCGGCAAGAGCAACGTTGCCGCCAAGTAGAAAATTCGCGTGAGGTGATTCGCGGCTATAACGTGACTTACCGCTATAACGGGCAGGATATTACCGCGAGATTGCCATATCAGCCGGGATCGACGGTACGGGTTGGCGTCAGCGTATTGGGCGATGGTAACGCCAGCAGCGATGTTCGCGATAACCGCAGCAGCGACAGGAGGGATCGTCGTGGCAAGGATCGCAATGATCGCGGCTACGATAATTAACTGCCGTTTCATGTTGAATAGGCACAAAGAAGCCCGGTTTCCGCCGGGCTTTTTTGCAGGCCGTGAATGCCTTGTTTCTTTATGTGGTAGCAGGTGATGATGGCGGCGAAATATCCAGTTGAACCGGAAGTGGCTGTCAATTATTATGCTTGGCATGAATTACAGATCAAGAGGTGAATGATGGCGCCAGCTCAGGAGGCATCAGCTGGTAGTCACTCGGCTGTCAGCAATAACGAATTCCTTGCCTTCACGCTGGGCAAGGAAGAATACGGCATCGATATCCTCAGGGTACAGGAAATCCGCGGCTACGATGCTGTCACCGCCATCGCCAACACGCCGCCATTCATCAAGGGCGTGATCAATCTGCGCGGTGTCATCGTTCCCATCGTTGACATGCGCATCAAGTTCAACCTGGGCAATGTTGAATACAACCAGTTCACCGTGGTGATCATCCTCAACCTCGCGCACCGCGTGGTGGGCATGGTGGTGGGCGGCGTGTCGGACGTGATTACGCTTACTCCAGAACAGATCAAGACGGCACCGGAATTCGGTTCTGCGCTGGATACCCGGTACATCAACGGGTTGGGTGCGGTGGGCCAGCGCATGATCATTCTGATCGACATCGAGCGGCTGATGAGCAGCCGCGACATGGAGCTGATCGACAGCGTTACGGCTTAGCGGATCCTATTGATCCGGCGTCAATAATGTGGCACGTCATACCCGCGAAGGGGGGTGTCCAGTGGCGCCGGATCAATAGTATGTGCGAAGTGTCTGCCGGACAGATGGGCTTGCATGTTATTATCGTACGCCATGAAAAAACTGCCTGACACCCTGCAACGCTTTATGTTTGAAAATGCCCCGGTACGCGGCGAATTGGTGCATCTCGAAAACTCCTGGCGTAGCGTACTGGACCGCCATAACTATCCCGATGTGTTGCGCAACTTGATGGGCGAGCTCTGCGCCGCAGCAGTGCTGTTGGCGGCCACCCTGAAGCTGCAAGGTTCGCTGGTCATGCAAATCCAGGGTAAGGAGAAGATCAGGCTGGTGGTAGTGGAATGCACCGGAGACTTGCAACTGCGGGCTACGGCTAAATGGTCTGGAGACCTGGCGCAGGGTGGACTGGCCGAACTGGTTGGAGATGGCCTTTTTACTATCACGCTCGACCCCAAGGATGGCAAGCAGGCCTATCAGGGCATCGTCGCGCTGGATGGCGGGAGCGTCGCGGAAATCCTGCAAAACTACATGACCCGTTCGGAGCAACTGGAAACCCGATTGTGGCTGGCGGCGGATGGGCAGTGCGCAGCGGGCATGTTGTTGCAGAGGCTGCCCGAGTATTCGGATCAGGCAGGCAGGCCAGAACAACCAGGCCGTCCGGAGCAGGATGCCGATGCATGGCAGCGTGCCACCTTTCTTGCCGATACGCTCAAGTCCGAGGAGTTGCTGTATGAGCCCGCGCAAACACTGATTCACCGGCTCTACCATGAGGAAGATATCCGCCTGTTCGATGCGCAGCCGGTAGCTTTCAGTTGTTCCTGCTCATTCCATAACGTCGCGCAAATGCTGAAGATGCTGGGGCGCGATGAGGTTCACAATATCCTGGAAGAGCGCGACGTTGTCGAGGTGCATTGCGAATTCTGCAATCAGCGCTATGAGTTCGACAGGGTGGACGCGGAGATGATATTCATTGATGCGGTCGTGCTACCCGCCAGTGAATCGCGGCACTAAGATTTTTCTGTTGTATTTCCCGTAATGCTTAGCGCCACTGCCTCGGCGACTTCGATGCCATCCACCGCTGCCGATAAAATTCCGCCCGCATAGCCCGCACCTTCTCCTGCCGGGTATAGACCCAGCGTATTCATGCTCTGGAAATCTTCGCGGCGCCTGATGCGCACCGGCGACGAAGTGCGTGTCTCCACTCCGGTGAGCACGGCGTCGTGCATGGCGAATCCCTTGATCTGTTTTTCGAACGCGGGCAGGGCTTCGCGGATTGCCGCGATGGCGTAATCCGGCAGGGCAGATGAGAGGTCGGTCAGGTGCACTCCCGGTGCGTAGGACGGTGCGACCGAACCGAGCGCCGTGGAGGGGCGACCGGCGAGAAAGTCGCCGACCAGTTGCCCTGGCGCGCAATAATCCTTTCCGCCCAATTCGAATGCGCGCGCTTCCCATTGCCGCTGAAACGCGATGCCCGCCAGCACATCGCCCGGATAATCCGCGGGAGTAATGCCCACCACTATCCCGCTGTTGGCGTTGCGCTCATTGCGCGAATACTGGCTCATGCCGTTGGTGACCACACGGCCTTCCTCCGAGGTGGCCGCCACCACCGTGCCGCCGGGACACATGCAGAAACTGTACACCGAGCGGCCATTGGCGCAGTGATGCACCAGCTTGTAATCGGCAGCACCTAGCAATTCATTCCCCGCGTTCCTGCCGAAGCGCGCGCGGTCGATGAGCGACTGCGGATGCTCGATGCGCAAGCCGATGGAAAAAGGCTTGGCCTCCATGTACACGCCGCGCCGGTGCAGCATCTCGAACGTGTCGCGCGCGCTGTGGCCGACGGCCAGCACCACATGATTGCTGGCAATACGCTCGCCATTCGCCAGCACCACGCTACGCACCTTGCCATCCTCAACCTCAATGTCTGCCACCCTGCTCTGGAAACGGATTTCGCCACCCAACGCTTCAATGGTGTGACGCATCTGTTCCACCATGCCCACCAGACGGAAGGTGCCGATGTGCGGCTTGCTCACGTAGAGGATTTCCTCCGGCGCACCCGCCTTGACGAATTCGGTCAGCACCTTGCGCCCGTAGTGCTTCGGGTCTTTTATCTGGCTGTGCAGCTTGCCGTCGGAAAAAGTCCCCGCGCCGCCCTCGCCGAACTGCACATTCGATTCCGGGTCGAGCTTGCCCTGCCGCCATAGACCCCAGGTATCCTTGGTGCGTTCACGCACCGCTTTGCCGCGCTCCAGCATGATGGGGCGGAATCCCATCTGCGCCAGGATCAACCCGGCGAAAATTCCGCACGGCCCGCTGCCGATCACGATGGGGCGCTCGGTCAAATCTTTTGGCGCTTGTGCGACGAAGTGGTAACTGGTGTCCGGCGCAACTGAAATGTGCGGCGTGTTCTTCAGGCGCTGGAGCAGCACCGCCTCGTTCTTCACCTCCACCTCCAGCGTATAAACAAACTGGATTGCGGAGGGTTTGCGCGCATCAAAGCCGCGCCGGAAAATGGAATAATTGATCAACTCATCCGCACCTATGCCCAAG
>JAQTOM010000010.1:0-27210 GCA_028713345.1 Gallionellaceae bacterium
CCCAGCTGCCGGAAGCATTTCACACCATGCTGCATGGGCTATCGCACGGGCGCGTGGTGGTGGAAGTCAACGGATGCGCCATCCGGCTTGCCGCCGGAGCATGATACAATCCGCACTCTGTTCCGGGACGGGCGAAAGTGGCGGAATTGGTAGACGCACTGGATTTAGGTTCCAGCGCCGCAAGGCGTGCGAGTTCGAGTCTCGCCTTTCGCACCAAGAAAATCAATAGCTGTAATGCAGTAGCGCCATACGTCATAACGCCATATCACGGCTTTAATGAGTAGCGCGGGGCCAGGCAATAAGTTTCGGCTGGACGAGGGATGGGTGATTTACTCATTAACTTCATTGTCTCCAGAATACCGGCTCTTGCATTAGAATCTGTTTGTTGCCGATTTTAAAAATAGAGATCATCGTGAATAACATTCCAACATCCGCCGAAATACATAGCCTGTTTGCCAATAGCAACCCGGATGAAGTTTGGGATAAGGCGTCTGATATTGTCAGGTGCATCAACCCTGAATTCGATTTCCGGTATGCCAAAACCACCTTTGATGACGTGGTGCGTTTGGCCCGTGGCGAATACCCCGGCTATTGTTCCCTCAAGGCGCTGTACCACAACCTGACCCACACATTGGATGTGTTCCTGTGTGCGGTAAGACTGATGCATGGCGTGCACCTGTCAGGCACCCATATGGCCGACCATGACATCACCATGATTATGATGTCCACTATGTTTCACGACGTTGGCTATGCACAGCAGGTCGGCGACGAAACCGGTACTGGTGCACAGTACACGCAATGCCATGTCGAGCGCAGCATCGAATTTATGGAGCGCTATATCGCCAGCCATCACTTCCCTTCCGGTTTTGCGACATTCCTGAAACCCATAATACTCTGCACCAATCCGGCGCTTGCTATCCCTGCAATTGAATTCCCCGATGAACACACCCATCTGCTCGGGCAGATCGTCGGCTCCGCCGATCTGGCAGGCCAAATGGCTGATCGTACTTATCTGGAAAAATTGATGTTCCTTTACCTTGAATTTAATGAGGCCAATTTTGGAGGCTACCAGAGTATTCACGACATGCTGCGCAAGACCGTAAATTTCTACGAGTTTACCCGGAAGAGGCTTGATGGCGGACTTGGCGGCATCCATACCAGGCTGTCATTCCACTTCAAGGATTGGTTTGGTGTCGAGAACAATTACTACCTGGAATCGATTGAAAGAAACATTGATTACCTGTCCAAGGTAATATCGCTTGATGAAGAAAAATACCTCCCCATGCTGAAGCGTGGCGGAATTGTGGAAGAGGCGGAACACCTGATAACGCCGAAAAACTCCGCATGATTTCCAGCAACCCTTCCTGAATTACTCAGGAATTTCTGTGGCATGCGCTTTCTTATAAAGCATGGCGCTACGGCTTTGTGGCGTTTCCAGGCTGATGCGGCCCAAAGCACCCGTACGATAATCCTGTAGCAGCATGAGTGCGGCTTTTTCCAGGTCGGGAGCGCCGCCCTTGAGCAGGTAGCCACGGCGTTTGGCAATGGCTGCGATGACGTCCGCCCCGTCCATGTGTTCACCCCCACCCAAACCCTCCCCCTGGTGCGTGGTTGTTGCCGCTTCAGCGGCTTTAGTGTCAATTCCACATGCAGCTTGCTGCGTAGTGGATTGCCTGCCTTTGGTACTACAACCACGGCCTACCCCCTGCTGGGTTGAGGTGGAGGGGGTTAATGTGCCGTAGCGTGCGGTCAGCAGGGCAGGGTAGTGCGCGAGCAGGAGGTCGCCGAGAAAGGTGGCGACTTCTTCGTCGATGATGGCGTTGCGGCCTATTGCATGGCTCGCGGCCAGCATGAGGCCATCGCTGACGTGTTCGATTTTCGGCCACATCAAACCCGGCGTGTCGATGAGCGTCATCTGCGCGTTGAGGTCGAAGCTCTGCTGGTTCTTGGTGATGGCCGGTTCATCGCCCACCAGTGCCACGCGGCGCTTCAGCAGCGCATTCATCAGGGTGGATTTGCCGACGTTGGGGATGCCCATGATCATCATGCGCAACGGCTTGAGGTTGGTGCCGCGATGCGGGGCTAATGCCGCGCACAGGCCTGGTATCCTGGCGGTGTCGCCGGCTTTCTTGCACGACAGCGCCACCGCCTTGACGCCCTTTTGGGCATTGTAGAAATTGAGCCAGGCCTTGGTGGCAGCGGGGTCGGCGAGGTCGGCCTTGTTGAGGATTTTCAGGCAGGGGCGCTGGCGGTGTTCACGCAGCTCGCGGATCAGCGGGTTGCAGCTTGCTTCCGGCAGGCGCGCATCCAGCACTTCGATCACTACGTCGATGCGTTCCATGGTCTCGGTCGCCTTCTTGCGCGCCGAGGTCATGTGACCGGGAAACCATTGTATAGACATTATCATCCCGCAAGTTAATCAGGGGCGCATTCTACCTCTTGCCGTTCCACCGTAATGGCAACAAATGAGACGATTACGTGTGCGAATTCTGGCGGTAATTGTCCTGCGGGCAAACAAGCCGGTTTACCTCAACGGTGATATGCACCAATTCTTCGTGGATTCTTAACTGTTGCCTGAAGTACTCCGGGGAAGTTTCCTCCATCGTGGCGAGGCTCAGGATGCAGGCGTATTTTCCTTTGCCGACGCGCCACACATGCAGGTCGCAAATCTCGGCCTTGATCGGGCTGGCATCTATAACCTCCCTGATTTCCGCTACGACCGGGGCATTCATTTCGGCGTCGAGCAGTATGCTCCCGGTGTCGCGTAACAGGCCGTAAGCCCATATGGCGACCAGCCCCGCTCCGGCAATGCCCATCGCCGGATCAAGCCAGCCCGCTCCCCAATACTTGCCGCCGGAGAGCGCCAGTATGGCGAGCACCGATGTGGCTGCATCCGCAACAACGTGCATATAGGCCGAGCGCAAGTTCAGATCATGGTGATGGCCGTGCTCATGATGGTCATGATGATCGTGTCCATGGTCATGCCCGCCCCTGAGCAGCCATGCGCAGGCTATATTGACCAGCAGGCCAGCCAGCGCGATGGTGATGGCCTGGTTGTAATGGATCGGTGTGGGCGCAATCAGTCGCGCAACAGATTGATACAGCATCAACCCGGCTACCAATACCAGAAAAATCGCACTCGTATAACCGCCGAGGATTTCCATTTTCCAGGTGCCGAAGGCAAACTGTGGATCGTGGGCGAATCTTCTGGCGGCAGCATAGGCAAAAACGGACAAGCCCAAAGCGAGTACATGCGAACTCATGTGCCAGCCATCCGCGAGCAAGGCCATCGAGTTGGTCATCCAGCCACCAAAGATTTCGGCGACCATCATCAGCGCGGTCAGCACCACGGCCCACAGGGTGTTTTTTTCGGCCAGCGGATTGCCCTGGTCGAATGTATGGGAGTGTTTCAGGTGGTCGGCGGTAACAGGATGTGACATGAGGGCATTCAATAAACTATGGAAGTGTTGCATTTTACCTGCTAAGCACGTATCGAGTTTTATGTTAAGTGGGCCATTTCTCGTTTTTTACATGGGGCTTGAAATCAAAGCGGATAAACAGTGCAGCATGTAAAATAGAAACGTGCTTTAAAAATCTATTGTGAAAAACGGTGTATTGATAAGGGAGATGTCATGTTAAATACTTTGGACAAGTCGGATTGGGGGCTTGGATACTATGATGGGCTTAATGGGCACCGGCAGCATCAGCAGAAGATAACGAACGAAATGGCATATTCATCGGGCTTGGCTGAAGGCCAGGCGGCACGGTCGAAGATTGCGGCTGAGGCGGCACAGTTGCAGAAGGCGGTAGCCGATGCTGAAAGGGCTGGCAGATAAAAAGCAGAAATGGGGGCGTGTCAGGATATGTCCCTTTTTTGCTTTGCATGATGGATGCGCCGCAAGGTGCAATTCTTCGCGGTGCACCGGACGAACGTGGATTTTGCCGGGTGATTCGTCTATCATGCAGGCTGGTTGGCAGTTACAGATTTTAAGAATTGGCGGGCCTCCCCGCATTGCAGGGTGGTGAACCTGGTCAGGTCCGGAAGGAAGCAGCCACAGCTACTTACTGCAAGTGCCGGGGGCAAGGCTCGCCTCCTATTGAGACAGGGGGATTCGCCCCCTGTTCTAACACTTGACGGACTGAATCTTGTCGGCAACTTCTGTTCTGGCGCGCAAATGGCGGCCCAAGACCTTCGCGCAACTGGCGGGGCAGGAGCACGTCGTGCAGGCATTGAGCAATGCGCTGGCGCAGAACCGCCTGCATCACGCCTACCTGTTTACCGGCACGCGCGGCGTGGGCAAGACCACCATCGCGCGCATCTTTGCCAAATCCCTGAATTGCGCAACGGGCGTCAGCGCCACACCGTGCGGTGTGTGCAGCGCCTGCACGGAGATCGACAGCGGACGTTTCGTTGACCTGATCGAGCTGGACGCGGCATCCAACACCCAGGTGGACAACATGCGCGAGCTGCTGGAAAGCGCGCTGTATGCGCCGACCAGCGGGCGTTTCAAGGTGTACATCATCGACGAAGTGCACATGCTGTCGAAGTCGGCGTTCAATGCCATGCTGAAGACGCTGGAAGAGCCGCCCGCGCATGTGAAGTTCATTCTCGCCACCACCGACCCGCAGAAGATTCCGGTCACCGTGCTGTCGCGCTGCCTGCAATTCAACCTGAAGCAGTTGCCGCCCGCGCTGATTCTCACGCACTTGCAGTATGTGTTGGGGCAGGAAAGCATTCCGTTCGAGGCGGCTGCACTGACGCTGCTGGCGCGCGCGGCTGCCGGCAGCATGCGCGATGCGCTGAGTTTGTTGGATCAGGCCATCGCCTATTCCGATTCCAGGGTGGATGAGGCGACGGTGCGCAACATGCTGGGCGCGATCGACCAGAGCTACCTGTACGACCTGCTGCAAGCGTTGCAGGCGAAGGACGGTGCGGGGCTGTTGCGCATTGCCGACGACATGGCGCTACGCAGCCTGGCATTCGAGGTTGCATTGCAGGACCTGGCGACCTTGCTGCACCGCGTGGCGCTGGCGCAGACCGTGCCGCAGGCCATTGCGGAAGATGAGCCGGAGCACGCGCGCCTGCTGGAGCTGGCGCAGCAATTCAGTGCCGAAGACGTGCAGTTGTTTTACCAGATCGCCATCCATGGGCGCAACGAGATAGACCTTGCGCCGGATGAATATGCGGGTTTCAGCATGACGCTGTTGCGCATGCTGGCCTTCATGCCGGCGGGCGCGCAGGTACAGGTTGCACGGCCTGCCCCGGTGGCAGCGGCAGCGCCATTGAAGCCTGCTGCTGCGACACCTGATGTGCAGCAGAAACCGGCGCAGACCGCCGCACAGCCAGCCAAAGCGGCAATGGCTTCTTCCGCAGCGCTCGATTGGGGGGTGTTGCTGACCCAGCTGAATGTGCAAGGCACGGCGCGCGAACTGGCCAAGCATTGCACGCTGGAAAGCTTTGCTGACGGGCGGCTGGCGTTGAACCTTGCGCCGCAGCACAAACACATGCTGAGCAACAAAGTGGCACAGGAGAAGTTGCAGGCCGCACTTACCGAATATTTTGCCCAGCCGGTACGGCTACTGGTCACGCTGGCTACGGCCAGCATCACCACGCCCGCCGCTGTCGAGCAGCAGGAAAAACAGGTGCGCCAGCAGCAAGCGACGGCGGCGATCATGCAAGACCCGTTCGTGCGCGAGGCGCAGGCGCAACTGGGCGCGCAGGTGATCGAGGATTCCATTAAACCCATACAGCAGGAGAATGCAAGATGATGAAAGGCGGATTGGGCGGGCTGATGAAACAGGCCCAGCAGATGCAGGCAAACATGAAGAAGGCTCAGGCCGAGCTGGCGACGGTCGAGGTGGAAGGCCAGGCCGGTTCCGGCATGGTGAAGGTGACCATGACCTGTGCGCACGAGGTGCGCCGCGTGCAGCTTGCCGACAGCCTGCTGGCGGACGATAAGGAGATGCTGGAAGACCTGATTGCGGCGGCGATGAACGATGCGGTGAAGCAGGCCGCCGCCGTGAGCCAGCAAAGGATGAGCGGCTTCACCGCAGGGATGAACCTGCCGCCCGGCCTCAATTTGCCGTTTTAAAAGCTACTACGAGGCGATAATGCTGTGTTGGAAACCGGCTCGAAATGCTCATTTACTGATATGTAAATTCCGCTTTCTCGCCGATTTCCGCCTTGCCTTATCGCCTCTCATGACGCTTTTAAAGCTCTCCGAATCTTTCTGAGTAGATGAATACACCCTCCAGCCTGGAAGAGCTGATCGACGCCTTGCGCTGCCTGCCCGGGGTCGGCCCGAAATCCGCGCAGCGCATGGCTTACCACCTGTTGCAGCGCGACAAGCCGGGCGCACTGCGCCTGGCGCAGTCGCTCGACCGTGCGGTGGAAAGCATCCACCATTGCGCCAAGTGCAATAATTTTTCCGAAGAAGAAGTGTGCGCGTTGTGCCGTTCGCCCAGGCGCGATGCCAGCCTGTTGTGCGTGGTGGAGATGCCGGCGGACTTGCTGATGATGGAGCAGGCGCAGTGCTATCGCGGCATGTATTTCGTGCTGATGGGCAGGCTGTCCCCGCTGGACGGCATCGGTGCGCGCGAACTGCATCTGGAGCGATTGGTCAGGCGCGCGCAGGAGCAGCCATGCGAGGTGATACTCGCCACCAACTTCACGGTGGAGGGGGAGGCGACGGCGCATTACATTGCCACGTTGCTATGTGCGCAGGACATCAAGGTATCGCGTATCGCACGCGGGTTGCCGGTGGGCGGCGAACTGGAACATGTGGATAGCGGTACGCTGGCGCAGGCGGTGCTGGAACGACGCGAGGTGACAGAATGAATGAGCAGCAAGAACCGCAAGAACCGCAAGGCGAGCGCCTGCAAAAGGTGCTGGCGCAGGCAGGGATCGGCTCGCGGCGCGAGATGGAAGAATGGATTTCCGCAGGCCGCGTGACGGTGAACGGCGACACCGCAAAGCTGGGCATGCGCGTGGGCGAGGGCGATGTGGTGCGGGTGGATAAGCGCATCATTCGCATCGAGGCTGCGGGCAGCAGCATGCCGCGCGTGCTGCTGTATCACAAGCAGGAAGGCGAGATCGTCAGCCGCGACGACCCGGAGAGGCGTGCCAGCGTATTCGACAAGTTGCCCAGGCTGAGCGGGCAGAAATGGATTGCCATTGGCCGCCTGGACTTCAACACCAGCGGGCTGCTTATTTTTACCACTTCCGGCGACCTGGCTAACCGCCTGATGCATCCGCGCTTCGAGGTGGAGCGCGAATACGCGGTGCGCGTGCAGGGCAGCATGACGGAAGAGCAGATGAAACAGATGCTCAAGGAAGGCATTAACCTGGAAGACGGGCCGGTGAAATTCGAGAAGCTTATAGACGAAGGCGGTGAGGGTTACAACCACTGGTACCGTCTGGTGCTGAAGGAAGGACGCAACCGCCTGGTGCGCCGCACCTTCGAGGCGCTAAATTTGCCGGTGAGCCGCTTGATGCGCGTGCGCTTCGGCATCATCAACCTGCCGCCGCGATTGAAGCGCGGCATGCTGGCAGAACTCGGTCCGGGCGAGATGGCTGCGGTCATGGACTGGGTCGGTATGGAAGCGCCGCCCGCCACACAGCAGCCTGCAACATACCAAGCCACCGGGCGCAAGCCAACGGTGAAACCCAGGCAAGCGGGCAAGTGCGCGGAAAGAGCCGGATCGGTACCCTACAAGGACAAGCAGAAAGATGCTAATGCACCCTGCGTGCATGGCAAAACGGGCGCCTCACGCGGTATGCCGCGCAGGAAAAATAACAAATCCAAGTAATCCGGTTTGGAAAAAAGTAGATTTTTCACAATCAAGCCGTTGCTGACTTTCAAAATGGCTTGCGCATGGTGTCGAGGCGTTGCAACAATCTTTGCAGTGCCAGGGCACGATGGCTGACTTGTGCTTTTTCATCGCGGCTGAGTTCGGCGCTGGTCTTGTTGAGTTGCGGCAACCAGAATAGCGGGTCGTAGCCGAACCCGCCTTCCCCGCGTATCTGCTGCGCGATTTCGCCGTGCCATTCACCTTCCGCAATCAGCGGCTGCGGGTCGTCGGCGTGCTGTACCAGCACCAGCACGCAGTAGTAATGTGCGCGGCGGTCGGTGATGCCTTGCATTTCTTGCAGCAATTTTTTGTTATTGAGTGTGTCGGATTTCTGGTTGTCGCCAGCATAGCGCGCAGACTGCACACCGGGTGCGCCGCCCAAGGCTTCTACGCAGATGCCGGAATCATCCGCCAGTGCGGGCAGGCCGCTTTCCCGGCTGACATGGCGCGCTTTCGCCAGTGCATTCTCGACGAAGGTGCAGTGCGGTTCTTCCGCTTCTTCGATGCCGAGCTGTGACTGTGTGAGTACCTCGATGCCGAGCGGGGTCAGCATAGCCTGGAATTCGCGCAGCTTGCCGGGGTTGTTTGAGGCGATGACTAGCTTTTGCATGGTGGTATCAAGTCCGTTCGTGGTGAGTCCTTCGGCCATGCTCAGGACATGCTGGTCGAACCATAAATGGAATTGGAACACCGTCCTTCGGCATAACCAGCGACTTGCCCGCTCGCGGGCTTATAACCAGCCACTTGGCAACCGTCTTTGGGTTGCTTGGTGGAATGGCTGGTCGTTCCTTCAGTCGAATGGCTGGTAGTTCCATCAGGTTCAAGGTGAACGGAGAAAACAATCGCAAGATTATTCCGCCAGCGCCGCACGCTGCATCTCGATCAGCTGCATAATGCCGCCTCGTGCCAGTTCCAGCAGTTCATCCATCTCGGCGCGGCTGAAGGGGTGGCCTTCCGCCGTGCCTTGCACTTCGACGAAGTGGCTGTTGCCCATCATCACCACATTCATGTCGGTGTCGCAGGAGGAGTCTTCGTCATAATCGAGGTCGAGCACCGGCGTGCCCCCGCAAATACCGACCGAGATTGCGGCGACGAAGTCCTTGAGCGGATTTTCCTTTACCAGTCCTTTGTCCATCAAGCCGGAAACCGCATCGTGCAAGGCGACAAATGCGCCGGTAATGCTGGCGGTGCGCGTGCCGCCATCGGCCTGGATCACGTCGCAATCCACCTGTATGGTGCGTTCGCCCAGTTTTTTCAGATCCACGACGGTGCGCAGGCTGCGCCCGATCAGGCGCTGGATTTCCTGCGTGCGTCCGGATTGCTTGCCTTTCGCCGCCTCACGCGCCATGCGGCTGCCGGTCGAGCGCGGCAACATGCCGTATTCCGCCGTGACCCAGCCTTCTCCGCTGCCCTTCTTGTGCGGCGGAACTTTCTCTTCAACACTTGCGGTGCAGATGACCTTGGTGTCGCCGCATTCGATCAGCACCGAACCTTCGGCATGTTTGGTGTAATGGCGCGTGATGCGGATGGTGCGTAATTGATCGGGCTGGCGTTGGCTGGGGCGCATGTCGGTAATCCCGGGAAATGAAAACGGTGCGCATTATAGCGCGGGTGGCAGCATGGTATGCCTATGCGTCAAGTACCATGCACACCGGTTCAGTTGCGGCTTGCTCATCTTCTGTGTCACCCCATCTGGCAATTACGGCCGTGGTGTTGTCGGCATGCTTGCCCCCCAGGCACAACGCCTTGTCCATCAGTTGCAACAGCGCCGCTGACAGCGGTGCAGGGGAAAATGCGGCTGTTATTTCTTCATCGGTCAGAGGCCCCCACAGGCCATCGCTGCATAGCAGCAGAATATCGCCCGGCTGCAATGGCACCGAAGGGGAGGAATCAACAAAAAACATATCTTCCACTCCACCGAGGCAATTGGTTATCCTGTTGCGGTCAGGATGCGTTTTCATCTCTTCCGGGCTGATGATGCCCCAGTCTGCCCACTGCTGTACTACCGAATGATCATGCGTCACGGCCGCTATCTGGCCGGCGCGCAACAGATAAAAGCGCGAATCTCCGGCATATGCCCAGCATACCTGTCCATCCTGCACCAGCGCCGCCACGCAAGTGGTGCCCGGATTGCCGCCCAACTGCTGGTCGCGGGCATATTGAATGATGGCACGGTGGGCGCGCTGCATGGCCTCGCGCAGGAACAATTCAGGCTCTGGCATACGCGGCTTTGCTGCTTGCACAAAAGCCTGCATAAAGGTCTGGATGGTAATCTGTGCCGCTATTTCACCGTGCAGGTGCCCGCCCATGCCATCGGATAGCACCAGCAGCAGCGCCTCATTGGTGTAAGCATGGGCCACCAGGTCCTGGTTGTAGCTGCGACCGCCGATATGGCTGGCTTGGTAAATAGTAAATCTCATTCTTCAATTAATATTTCTGTACTTGATTTGGCAGGTAAGCGTAACTCCATCACTTTTAAGCAAGGGGGTTACGGATACCCCAATGGGTGCTAAAACTTTTCGTATATTTTGTTGAATATCATTGCGCGTGACGAGAGGGGTATCGAAATGTTGGTCTGATCTAACTTTCGGCACAGCGTGCGCCAGCCCGAAGAGTTATATCCCCCATTTCAGCCATACCCGCAACTGCCGGAAAGACTCGGCATCCAGGCTGTCCGGCAGGATAACCACGCTGCGCGCAAAATGCTCTCCTTGCGGCAGCACATTTAGCACTGTGATGGACGGCGTGACCAGGCTATAGTACAGAACCCGACCAACCAGGCGGTTGCTGTCGTGCGTAACCAGCGCAACCAGGCCGCCTTCCAGCGCCAGCACCATGCCAGCGGATGCGGACAGCCATGCATCGCGGTGCAGGTAGTACCCCAAACTGAACAACAAGGAAAATGCCAGTGCCACCTTTGCCCAGACCGGCAAGGCCAGTGAAAGCAGTGATGCCAGTGCGATGCTATGTGCGGCGATCAGTACAGTCATGAGATGGCGCGAAGGCCGAAATTTGAATTGCCGTTGCATGCCGCGTCATCCGTGAAAAGAAGCCGGCGGTTCAGGAAATGAACGCCAAAACCAAACCAATCAGCACCAGCGCGATTATCATGATCAGCATCAGGTTGCCATTTTTAACGGCGGGTTCATCCGTCTTGTCATGGCGTGCCACGGCGGGGGCAGGAGCTGCTGCCTTGGGTTTGGCGTCTACCGGGGCGGCCTGATTGATGGCGCTCATGGTAGGCTGTACCATCTTGAAGGTTTTGGATAATTCCTCAATCGCTTCTTCGTCATTGGTCATTGCGGCAAGGCGCATCGTGGCGCCAAAGGAATCGAAAGCGGTGGACAGGCCCATGGTAGGAACGGGCCTGGACTCGTCGGCATCAGCCTCCGCACGACCGATTGCCGGAATGGCATCCGGTATTTGTGCGCTTAGTGCGGGCTGGGGCTTGACCGCGTCAAATGACACACTGGGGTGCGGCATGGCATTGCGGCAGGCGCGCAAGTCATTGGCGAATTCCTTGGCATTCTGGTAACGGTCATCCAGCCCTTTCGCCAGCGCCTTGGCGACGATGAAGTTGAGCATGCCAGGCACTTCAGGATTTAATGTGCTGGGGGACGGCGGCACGGTATTCAATGTCTGGTACATGATGGCATTGACGTTCTCACCGGTGAATGGGGCTTGGCCTGTGAGCATCTCATACAGCATCACGCCGAGCGAGAATATATCCGAACGCTGGTCGGCCAGCTTACCCATCACCTGTTCCGGGGACATGTATTTGGGCGACCCCAGCACCATGCCGGTCTGCGTGCGTATTGCGGAAGATGCCATACGTGCAATGCCGAAGTCGGTGATCTTCGCATGCCCGTCGCGCACCACCATGATGTTGGAAGGTTTGACATCGCGGTGCACGATACCGTGCTCGTGCGCATAATCCAGGCCAAGCGCCACCTGTGCCGTAATGTCGAGTACCTGATCGACCGGCAGGCGCTGTCCATCATTGAGGATTTCGCGCAATTCGCGGCCTTGCAGGAATTCCATTGCGATATAAGCGATGTCACCGCTCTTGCCCACATCGTAAACGGTGACGATGTGGGGGTGGCTCAGGCGTCCTGCCGCCTTGGCTTCCTGGTAGAAGCGCCCCTCGTACTCTTCTTTTTCTTCCTGGGCCAAGCCCAGGTTGATGGTCTTGATTGCGACGACTCGGTCAATCAGTGGGTCCTTGGCCTTGTAAACGACGCCCATCGCACCCTGGCCAAGCTCGCCGATAATTTCGTAGCGTCCCAGTTGCTTAATCATTACAGACCACCGTCAACTGGGCTGGGGCAGCCGCATGCAACATGAATTCCCACCGTTGCGTATCAAGAAGAATATTATGCACCCAAAAAATAAGAATATTTTCCATCTGCTCCATCTTTTTGTTAGTTGCAAAAGCTGGGTCTGAGTTGAACCGTTTCGCCGGCCTTGACAGTAACGTCTTCGGCTTTAACGGTAGAGTTGCTCGGATGGGTTATGGCTAGCAGGTGTTTCCCTGGATCAACCTCCATGACTAACGGAGTGGCGCCGGTTTTTCCTTTCGACCGTCCGTCCAGGTAAATACCGCTTCCTTCATTGCACCTCACCGAAATAAATTCCCTGCTCTTTTGATCAAGGTTTTCTTTGGTAGATGCGGGTTCTTTGCGTTCATTATCCTGAGCAGCCTTTTTTGCCGCAACCGGTTCTTTATGCGCCATATCCGGCTTGTTGCCTGCTGCGTCTGGTTTATTACCCGATACGTCGGGTTTTTTCACTATTGCGTCTGGTTTGCTGCTTGATACATCTGGCTTACTCGCGGTTGTATCTGGTTTTTTGCCTGCCGCATCCGGTTTTTTTGTGGTCACGTCAGGTTTTTTACCCGTTGCGTCCAGCTTCTTGCCGGCTATGCCTGGTTTTTTCTCCGCTGTAACAGCAGGTGGATTTACGGTGGTTGTCGCAACTACTTCAGATGCAGGCTGTTCCCCATTCGATTGGGCGGGCGGGGTTTCCGCCATCTGGTGCGGGGGTGTTACGCCACGGCTTGTCAGTTTGACCAGCAGCAGAACCAAGACAATGGCTGAAACAGCCAGTATGCCGGCGTATGCGGCCCGCCTGGATGGCGGCGCATTGCGAAAGGCAGCCTTTACGGTCTGTGCACCCGCACTCAGGCATTGTGCGGAAGTTTGCCAATAATGCCTGATCTGTTCCTTCAATGCACCCGGCTGGCTTTCGGTTGGAGGCGTTGTTCCTCCATCTCCATACCGCTCCTGTGTTGCGGTAAACTCGCCCGGATAGCCAATCGCATACACCTCATGATCGCGTACATGCTTGTCGGTGCGTGAGCCTTGGTAATGAAACATCCCCGCATATTCTGGAGACAGGCGTGACACTGCATCGTAATATGAACGGGAAACCAGAAGCTGGTTCGCATCCGCGAAGCTCATTACGCGCTGCGCCACGTTGATGCCATCGCCGACAATGTTGGGCTGCCCGTTAATGTCCTTGACCAGGCGAACCGGCCCAAGATTGATGCCCATGCGCACCAGCAGCGGAGGTTCCATTTGCATGCCTTCCTTGGCCAGGCATTCACGCATGGCGAGCGCGGCCTGAAGGGCATCTTCGACATCTCCGAGAAAGCTGATGGCAGCACCGTCACCCGTATCCAGAATGATGCGGTCATTCACCGGGATGTCTTGAATTGCCTTGGACAAGAAGGCGTTGAAGCGCTCTCTCAGGGCGATTTGTCCTGAAACTGACTTTTTAGAGTATTCCACTATGTCCAGGAAAAACACGCTGCACATTATGGTTTTATTTCCACGCTGTTCCATTCGACCTTATCCGATATGTTTTGCTTGTCTTTTGTGGGCGCAGGCTAAAAGCAGGGCTGTACGCATTGTAACGTTATTGGTCAATTTTTACTTGCCCTAAATGCAGGACTGGGTAGAGTAACAGGGAATGATGGTTCTATAATCCCGGCCATAACCGCGCAAATTTTAACCACCTTTAGCTTTTAGGTTACATAGAGTTGCAAAAAACGCATGGCAAAATACGCATAATCCACCGTGCACAACAATACCAGAATCATATGTTATTGAGGGCAGAATTTAGACGTTTGGCGATAGCAACGAAACTTGCCCCCTGTCTGTCCTTGCTGGTATAACGGCTGCCATTAACCCTTCTTGTAACCCTTCTTGGAACCTAAGGTTGAAAGGGTACGACACTAGTCAGAAAGGCAAGCAAGGTGGGTTTAATACGTATGTGTTTCGGGGGTGGGCAATATCAATCCCAGACGAAGTCGGCCGCGTCCATTTGGGGTGCCGGAAGTAAGGAAAATTGCCGCCAGAAGCCCAAGGAAGAGCCAATGAATGATTGGAAAAAGCTTGCTGTAGCAACTGCTCTCGCTTGGTGTGCGGTGTGTGCCGCGGAAGCCGCCGCTGCCGAAAACCCCACACCGCGTGTCAATATCGGCACAGAATGCACTGAAGGGCTGAAGCAGCAAAAAATCTCATTCGTCCACGTCGGCGATTTGCATGCCAACTACGATCCGGTTAATGACAAGTACAGCCGCATCCGCGCCTTTTACAAAAAAACCAAGAGTGAAAATCCGTATACCATTTTCACCAATGCGGGTGATGACCATGAGAAGGGATCGGTGGCCGAACAATTATCACAAGGTGCGGCATCACAGGAAGCCACTTTTGCCATGAAGTTCGATGTCCGCACCATAGGCAACCACGACTTTGCCTGGGGCGAAAAGCATCTTCTGGATTTCTCCCATGATCCGCACAGCATAGTGCTGTTAAGCAATACCCGCTACCGGGGTAAGGATCCCGGTGGGCTGGGGGCTGTGGAATATGGCGAGTTGCAGGCGGGTTGTGTCCGGATCGGTGTTCTGGGCTTGATTTCTGCGCCTTGGAATGAGCTAGACAAGTCCGATCAGATAAGCTATTTCCCCACCTTTCGTACCGATTTTAATGATGCCGCCGTTGTCAGGAAGATTGTCCAGGCACACCGGGGCGATGTAGAACTGATGGTGATGGTCAGCCACCTTGGACTCGATGTTGACCTGAATGTCGCCGCCGAGGTGAAGGGAATTGATCTGGTGCTGGGCGGGCATACGCATAGCGAACCCGGTGTCAGAAGGGTAAACAAAACCATTGTGTTGCAGCCTGACCACTATGGCGATGGGGTAACCCGGCTCGATTTGGATTTCAATCTTGCCGACAAGACCATCCGCTCTTACCGGGAGTCGCGCAATTTGACGGTTGACCTGGCGGATATCGATCAGGAGGTTCATCAAACCATCGTCGATATCGCAACCAGGTACGCACCGGAAGCCAACAAGGTCATCGCTTATCTCGAAAAAGACACAGATTCCAAAGGCATTGCGGAGACTGCCGCAAAAGCCGGTATTCACGTCCACCAGGCCGATGCTGCCCTGTTAGACCCCAAGCTGGTGTTTCACACCACATGGCCCAAAGGCGGGCTGACCCAGCAATCCATGCTTGATGCTTACCGTGTGGAGCGCCAGAAGCCGAATACGCCGGGCGCCAATTCACAATACCTGATGGAAGTTGACGGCGATGTGTTGCAGCAAATGAAGGAGCAGCAACCTGATTGGGTTTATGCAGGCCCGATCGCCCCGGACGGCAAAACTATCTATAAGGTTCTGGTCAACAAGCCCGCTGCACTTAATATTAGCCTCTTTTTTCCCCGTGGAGCCGCTTACAAAAGTATTACGTTTGCTTCAGAAACGTGGTGGGCGCTCGACCAGTATGGGCGTTACCGTACCAAGCAGCGCCGCTACATGGATTCGGATGCAACGCCGTCGCAACTAAAGTAAATCAATTGCGCAACAAATTTTTAAGTGCAATCTCGGCGCGCATGAGGAATGGCAGGTCTGTAACCTGACCGGTGATGTGCTGTGCCAGCCCGACCAAGCTTATCCCGCTATCAGCGCCACTATGCGTGAACGGTTACAGGCAGAACCTGATTGCTGTGTAACTGGTTGCTGACTTGATCTGCCATACCGCAACATAATCATGCTGAAAACGTATGAGGTTTTTCCCAAAAAATCGTCATCGGGAAGAGATGTATTTTTCCCATTCTGTCTTATCATTACGAATGAAGTACTGGTCGCCATAGCGCATAATTTTTGTTTTATCGTTCTCTGCCACAAACTCCGTAACCGGAAGATTCCTGGTATATACTTCGAGTCCTGAAGCGCCAAATGGGCTACGCTTGACAAAATCAGAAAGTAGTTGCGTCACGGCAAGATAGCTGGTCGGTTTAGAAACAACCAGTTGCCCTGTTGCTGAATTCCCTGCCATTCCGATCAATTTGACCCCTACAGGCACGAGAGTAATTTCCGGAGTAGGTATTTCCCTCATGCCGGGAATTTGCATCCTGTCACCCCGAGTCGCTGCGCCGTGCTCTGGAATAAATACCACGATAACGCGACGGCCTGAAGCTTCCAGTTGCGAAAAGAAGTGATCCAGATCGCCAATCAGCTTGTTCAACCTGGAGTGATAGGTTCTCCTGCTATTGGTAAGCTGGTAGTTCAAGTGCTGCTCACCCAAATAGTGATTGCCGTCATGCAAACTGATGGTATTGTAGTATAAAGCTACACGCTCTGAGGGATTATCCAGGCGCTTTTTCCACCACTTCGCGAGTGTGGCGTAGTCATCATAAATAAACGAACCATCAAAGCCAACAAGGTAGTAAGGCACTCCCTTTTTATCCAGTGGTGGGGTTTTTATCCCCCCTTTCTCCTTGACGTCAGTCAGGAAATTCTCAAAATGCCCATCATGATTCATGGTCAGTTGCGGCTCGAATCCGACTTGCCTCAGCCTATCGAAAGTCTGGCACTGCGAAGATGCGTTTTGTAGCTGGCCTTCACTAGGTTGCCCGCAAGAGCCTTGCAATACACGGTCTACAGCCGGTCCGCTATAAGAAGCGACAGCGTTGAAGTTGGTGAAAACAATATTGAACTTCTTGAATAGTGGATTATTCTGCTCTTTGGCGAAGTTAAGGTCATCCCATGAGAGCGAGCAAATATGCAGGAAAACGATATCAAATGGAGCATCCTTTTTTTCCGGCGGGGTAAATGACACATAACGCGCAGCTTCTTCATCGTAAAAAGAATCAAGTGCACCAGACAACTCGGCGCTTGTAGGCGGATTCAAAGACTTGTTGGATAGATTAGGGGATGAAACCTGATCATTTGTTTGCGCAGGAGCTGCTGAATCGCCTCCCACAAAGGCAGGTGCTGGCAGTAGCGGCAACATTATGCCGACGAACACGAACGGGGTAACCCTGATTTTTTTTTCTGCAAAATAGTAAACGATGTATAGCAGTATGATTGCCACAACAACCTGGATGCTGATAACCCGCCCAAGCAGTTCTACCAGATAAGATAAATCGAATTCCTCCAGTTTCGGTACTTGGGTTACCAGTCGTGAGAAAGATGGAAGCCATGTGTCGTGGTAGAGTAGCGCTGCACCAGTTGGCGCAGCCAACACCAGCCGCGTTTGCCTTAGCCATGACAATCGGAGCGGAACGGCCAGCAAGGCCGCAAACACAAGATTTGCGACTACATGAAAATCAATATAATGGCCAAAATAGAGAAATAACTTGGCGATAAAGTAAAAGTTCCACGGACCCACTGTTGTCCTCGTGATTACAAAAAAATAATATTATTGAGCTTTACAAAATACATGACAGTATTGTCGCAAATGGGAAACCACCCCCACCCTCAATCCCTCCCCCGGAGGGAGAGGGAAGCCAAGCCCTTCTCCCTCCGGGGGAAGGGTGGGGATGGGGGAAAAACTGTCACCAATTATGGAAACATCAATAATGGCTAAATAAATAACCTATTGCTCCTCGACCGGAGCCACGTTTTATGACCCCGGGTTTTTACTTCCTCAGGGAATGGCGGCAATCGCACCGGCAAATGCCATATGCATACCAGATCAACGAGTTGAATACCAAAGGCCGTCCATTGATGCTGTCAATGGCATTTGTGGATGCCGCAACTTACACACACTCAACAAGTTACCCAAGGTAGCTTTGCTACACCACAGATTTTTGATTTAACGCCCTATTACTGCCGTTGCAACTATCCACACTTTTCTCGTTGGCTTGCAACAGTGCCATTCATCCTTGGCTAAAGTAGTAGCCTACCATCGGCCACATAAAACAACACGAACAACCAGACCACCACAAGATTGACTAGACTCAGCATTACTGCCGCACTACCGATGTCCTTGGCACGCTTGGTCAGATCGTGGTATTCAGAAGATATGCGATCCAATGTTGCCTCAATAGCGGAGTTCAACAGTTCCACAATCAACACCAGAAGTACGCTGGCGATCATTAGTACTTTCCCAATGGCTCCAACAGTCATAACCATTGCCGCCGGAATCAGCAATAGCGCCAGAATTACCTCTTGCCTGAATGCAGCCTCATTCTTGTAGGCTGCAACAAGGCCTGCCAATGAGTATTGCAGCGCATTCCATATCCGCCCTATCCCGGTTTTTCCCTTATGAAGATTTTCCACAATAACTTTCTGCTATCTCCGCGCCATATCACTCGCATTACTCGTTAAGAGCGGTCTTCCATATGAATGAGGTTTACACTGGGCAACAGTGGACAACACAGTCAACGGCCTTGGGCAATTACTGATAAATGCTCGGCAAGGCGCAAACTTAACGCCGCAATCGTGAGCGTAGGATTGGCGGTTCCCATGGCGGGGAAAACGCTGGCTCCCACCACGTACAGGTTCGGGTGGTCATGGCTTCTGCAATTCCTGTCCACTACCGATTTACTGGCGTCAGTCCCCATCCGTACTGTACCGCTCGGATGGTGCGAAGAATGCGCAACGGCGGAAGAAGTCTGCTCTGCACCTATTTTCTTGATCAAATCACGGACAAAGTCCAGCCAGGTTTTCAGGCCATTATTCACATATTCACTGAGGTGGTAGTTAACATACGGCAATGGCAATCCGAGCGGATCCAGTCGGCTTGTATCCAGCATCACGCGATTGTTCACATTGGGCAGCGGTTCGAGTTCCCCGCCGATGCATCCTTGATGGATTGCGCCATCCCTTATGGCCGGAATGATGTTGCTCCAGGCTTGCTGGTTCTCAATTGCCTGCAACGCCTTCTCCTGGATATTAATGTCGTTGCTCAAAAATAACTTTACGGCTGAATAACGGCGCCGGAATTCCCCATCGCGCCCCGTCATTACTCCGCACACGCTCTGCGGTCCGCGCCCGGAATACAGCGGCGTATTGCAACGGAACGTATTGAAAAATATCACATGATCCATCAGGTTGCGCCCGACGTGGCCGGATGAGTTGGCAATGCCGTCAGGAGCATATTCATCCGCTGACATCAGCAGCAGGCGCGGCGTTTCGATGCTGTTGCACGCCGCAATAAACCAGCGTCCGGTAATACGCTGGCTTGACCCATCCGCCAGCTTATAGTGCGCCGCGACAATGCGTCTGTCGGCGCTCAATTCAAAACGGTAGACTGTGGCTCTGTCGATCAGCTTGGCGCCGTACTGGACCGCCTTGTCCACATCGGTATTCGCGCTGTACTGCGCACCAATCGGGCAAATCGGTGTGCAGGTATTGTTTCCGCAGCATTGTGGCCGGCCATTGTAAGGCAGGCTATTGCGTGCAGCAGGAAACGGCTTGACCGGCACCCCATATTTTGCGAGGCGCTCCGCTATCACCCGGTCAGAATAAGGCATCGGGATCGGCGGCAGAGGATAGGCGCCGCTGCGCGGTGAGCCGTGATCGTCCGTGCTGTCGCCGGATACACCGAGCGAATGCTCAGCCTTGAGGTAATAGGGTTCCAGATCGGCATAACGAATCGGCCAGTCAACCCCCACACCATAGCGGCTGTGCAATTCAAAATCCGCAGGCAGGAAGCGCGGGGTCATCCCCGTCCAATGCCATGTCGTGCCGCCAACCAGCTTCAGGTAACTTGGGCGATATTCGGGAGAGCTTTTCTTGCCGAAGTAGGCTTCGGCGGAACCGGCATCCGGTATGGGCGCCCAAGGCCAGTGCTGGTAGGGTGCCGCCAGGTCGCGCACCAATGCTTTGCGCAAACGTTCGACAGCTTGTCCACGCTCTTCAGCCCCCCCCGTTTCAAGGATGGCGCAACGGTAGCCAGCGCGCGCCATTTCCCGCGCAACCAGCGCGCCGGCCACGCCGGAGCCTGCGATCACAAAATCATAGTCGAACGAATCAGCCGCACCGCTCATTGGGTGATACCTTGTGGAGGTTCGCTCCAGAATCCAAACACGCCATTGCAGTGTCCGGGAACTGGCCTGACATCTTCAAGGGCGGCATGCATCAGGGCATTCTTGTAGGAAACAACATGGTTGCCGGACTGGTGGTAATAAATCCCGGTAAACCAGGTCGTCAGAAGATGCCCGATAAACCAGCGCTCGCCATCGCTGAAGCGCTTGGGATCAAGCAATGCCTGCCGGTCTGCCGGCAAGGGGCTGTCAGACAATGAAGGCATCAGCTTTGCGGCAATCTGTGCAAGATGCTCCTTGCCCCACGGTTCGGCACGGATGACCTCCAATATTTGCATGGCAGTATCCCTGTCCAGTTGCCGGGTGCCAGCAATAATTTCGCTCAGGCGAATGAATGCATCCAGGTCTTCCGCAACCACTCCAGACTTCCCCGTTGCCGCAGCAAATGCGATACGGGAAAGGTTGGGGTAAGCCAGCAACGCACCAAGCGCGGCGAACAGCCTGCGCCGCTTGGCGTTGATAGCCGGACGCAAGCTGCCGCTCATGCTCCCACCTTAATTTAGCCCTGCTCCACCTTGGGTCGTTTTGTTGTAAGGGTTGATAGGCTTGGGCGGGAACCGGGTGATATTGCTTTCCCCGTCAAAGTTATACCGCACAAACACCATATTGCCCATCTGTTGAAAGCCGCCCGTAGACTTGTTGGAATGTTCGTATTGGAACTTGTTGCCCAGGGTTAGCTGGGGAGTCAACTTATATTCCAGTGTCCAGTCGCCATTCCACGAACCGGTCCATGAATTATTAGGATTCCCAAGCCTCGGTCCCAACAAACCCAATGCAGTCGTATTCAGGGCGGCATTGGTTGGATACCATGCTGGTGCATCTTCCTGAACACTGGACGTGCTCAAGGTAAGATTAGCCTCATAGGTCAGTCTTTCGGTCTTGCCCGCAATATGGAACGGCAAGGCCGCACTTACATATTTCTGCGGGCTGTAATAGCCGCCATTCCCAAAAGTATAAACATTCTGGTTTTGGGCAAAGTGCATTTGCGTCAGGCGCAGCGAGATAAATATTTCCCGGTAATCGGTCTTTTCAATTTCATATATTGCAGACATGCTCATCTGGTTCATGGAGTTGTTTGCAACATTGGTGCCTTGATATACATAAGCCCCAAGACTTGCATATCCCGCCCAGCCGGCACCGAAAGGATGGTATATGGATGCTTGAGCGCCATTCTTGGTCACCCCACCCCACCTCGCTCCTGGTATTTGCGCTCCTGTTCCGGGGGCGCCCAAAGGATCCACTGCATAATCAACCTGGCCGGCATAGGACAGGATGCTGTCTACCACCGAGCGGCGGGTAACTTCGATGGCCACATTCGACTTGGTTTGCTCAATGTCGGTATCCCAGCGCACCCCACCGACCCAGTTCTTGACCGCGAAGCCGATCGGGCTGATGCCGAAATCGGCGGCCAGATGTGCCGATTGGTAACCCGCCGAAAGCGCAATTCCTTCCTCGTGAGGAACATAGACAATCGCCGGTGGTAAATTCGGTGAGACGGTACCATAGAGATCAAGAAAAGGTCCTATATCCGCACCTTCCAGCTTGATTCTGTTTGCCTTGAATACCAGCGACGACTGCCGGTCTTCCAGAGGCATGTGCCATGCCATAGGTATATCTTTCTCGTAATAATAGCTGGGCGGAAACCCCGGTGCGGTTAAACCTGGATCACCCCTGTAAACCGTAGAATAGCCTACTTCAAAATAAGGCACGTGCTTGATGTTGGCCATCGACACGTATTGCTCCGGGGAGGACGCCAAGTCTATTGTGGGTGCGCTCGCGCCCAGCTCTCTGGCCTTGTTATAATACGTCGCCGCATTTTCACGGCTGCCTTTTGCTTCCGCTTCCTGCCCGGCCGCAAGATACAGGCTGCCACGATCCTTGTCGCTCGGCTTGGCGCTCGCCAGATATTTGTCAGTGGCGGCAAAATCCTTGTCATGCGCCGAGTACACGACACCCTGCCTGATCGCCTCGTGGTTCCCCGGTTCACGTGCAAGAACGGCATCGGCAATCTTCCGCGCATCCTGCTCTTTGCCTTGCGCCGCGAGCAAGCGTGCCTGCGCCAGCAGCACCAGGCCGTTATCGGGATATTTTGCTGTCAATGGCGCCATCACTTCCACTGCCTGATCGACACGCCCGGCATGGCGTAACGCATCCACCTTCCTCACCTCGATAACCACCCTGTAATTGGTCAAGATATCCTTCTGGTCGGCGCTGAAGAAATTCGGATCCGGATTGGCCTCGGCTTCATTCAGGAACTCGGTAAGTTTTCCATCCTTGTCGGATTTATCTGCCTTTAACAACCGCGTTGCGTATAACATTTGCAGGTCGGCAGAGAGCGGTTTACGGCTCCCCAGGAATGCTGTTCCTCTGTCGCTTTCACCAATCTTGTCCCAAGTGTTTATAATTAAATTAATGAAGCTGTCATCCAGCATGGGAGCGGCCTCAGCATGCGATAGCGCTTCTGCCGCGCCAGACTTGTTCCCTCCTTTTGCTAGGCTAATCGCATCTTGCTCTGCACCAAGAACCGTCAAGCGTGTATGCATCTTGCTGATTGCTTCGCTTCTTTCGGTTGCTGGAATCTGGTCGAGCGCTTGGGCGCCCTTATGAAATTGGCGAGCCTTTTCATAAAACAGGCCTGCCGCATAATACGAGTCATTGGTTTTATTCTGTCCGGCCAGCATCTTGTCGATATGGCCCTGCGCCTGCTCATGCTTCCCTTGTCTGCTGCATACATTGGCTATTGCAAAGGTAAGCCAAGGGTCACCAGGCTGTACCACCAAAGCCTTCTCATAGAATCCTTCTGCTGCGGCGTAATCTTGCCTCTGTTCGGCGAGTTCACCCTTCTGCTTGTAAATGCTTGCGCGGACGCTTTTAGCCGCGTTTGAATTCGGCATCTGCGTTTCAAATTTGTCTACCAAGGCAAGGGCGTCTTCCAGCTTGTCCTGGTCTATCAGGACACGTGCCAGTCCGGCAACCGCCTCTGGATAATCGGGGGCAAAGCCAAGCACGTTACGGTAAATCTTTTCCGCTTCCTCAACCTGTTTCGAATCCATCAACATATCGGCTACCGCAGTTGGAGCCTCCGGCAGTTTGAGTGATAATTGCATTGCTTTCCGGTAATACTGCTCGGCCTCGTCCAGCTTATTTTCCCCCCTGGCCTTGTTGCCTGCGGTTAGATAGCCATAGTATTGGGTTGCAGCCGCATCTTCGGCTTTTTTCCGCCTGTCCTCTGGGGTTTCTTCAGGAGCTTTTACCTCATGCACTTTTGCCTCAGGGGCTTTTACTTCAGCGCCTTTTGCATCTTGCTGGGCAACCGCATCCTGAGACATCAACTTGATCATGAGCTGTATCTCAGGAATTGCCCAATGTTTCTGGTTTACTTGCTTCAGCCTTCCCAAAAAGCTCAGTGCTTGGTCTTTTTGCCCTTTTTTTGCCTGATACAGCGCCATTTCAGCTAATGCATCCGGCTGCTCCGGGTTGCTCAACAATATCCTCTCCCAAGTGCTAACCGCCAGTTCCGTTCTGCCTTGTTTTTTCCAATACTGAGCCTTATCCAGCAGCATTCCGGTAACAACATCGCTGGGTCTCCCGGTAGCCTGATTGGCATGTGTCCTTGCTGGTGCATGAACCTCACCAAGCGCGACATTATCCCCGGTGGCATACACCTCTTTTGTTGCCAGCCCGTTTACCGCATGAGCTGGAAAGCCATGTATGACAATCAACAAATAGCCAGCCAATTTGATAAATTGTTTTATTTTGAACATTTATGTGACTCCATTGAAAGACTGCCATCTGGATTAAACTGGAAACGCCGATCCAGCCAACCGTAACCGAATAAATTTAACACGTTGTTGTAATACCCGACTTCCTTTGCAAGCACAGGAAGATCATCCGGCTTTTGCTGATACAGCACAAAGCGATATGGAGCCAGCGCACCCTTGAACCCAGGGGGAGCCACTCCCTCCGCCTCACCCGTTACAACATTGATCCGCTCAGGCAGATGGGCGTTTTCCGGCATGAAATGGTGAATTCCTGTTACATAGGGACGCAATACCGCAAACATTGGATCCTGCGGGTTGAGCATGGCCCACCAAAGATAAACCCGGATTGCATCATAACTGCTGATTTCTGCCTTATCATCACTGGCCAGGTGAAACCCCTTTTTTACCCCATACAGCATCCAGTCCGGTACGACACCCTTTGACGAAATAGCGCCTATCATCTTGCCGGTATTCTCTATCAGGTCTTTCCATGGCCCCGGCCCACATTTCGCACACTTTTCAATCGTGGCAAAATAACGCAACAATTGTACCGGCAAGTAGCTCGGGTTCAACCGCCAAGTTTCCGCATCTATTGTAAAGCCATATGATGCAGGCAACAGCATGCTCCCCAAACCAGGCATGTCAACAACCTCGCGCCTGGCGATATTGCGCAACATTGCTGTACCCAACTCATGGTAGGGTTTATGTTTCCAATAAACGGCGGCATTAAGCAGGGCATAGGCAACCCACAGGTCGGCATCACTAGCCGGGTTTGGATCCAGTGCTTCCCATACACCGTCATCTGCCTTTCCCCATTTCCACGCGGGAAGGTAATTAACCATGTCCCCCTTAGCCAGGTTGTTTGACGTCCATCCCAGGATTTTGTCAAAACGCTCCCGGTCATTAGCCACCAAAGAAAAAAACAAGGCATAGGACTGGCCTTCAGACGTGGATATCCCATTTGCGTCATGATCTATTACTCGACCGTCTGACTGGATATAAAACTTGGCAAAGTTCTCCCACAGCGGCCAACTGTACCCGCAACCGCTCGCGGCACAGGCGGAAAAACTCAGCAGAAACAGCACTGCCCCACTTATAAAATACTTCACTCGCAGTTACCCTTAAGTTTATCTTCGGAAAGTTTTCTCAATTTCCTGAATATTATTGCCGCAAAAAACAATGAGTAAATCGAGGCGCATAAAATAGCCAACCAAGGGCTGTGCCACACAGCCCTTCGCGCAAGCTCTAAAAATGGCAGCTTCCCAATAGAATAATGGTGCATGCGATGATTAAAGGGCGTCACATGTCCGTCTTTACCGATAACGGCTATGTCCCCCCTGAAGTTTCTGGCCTTATTGAAGGTGTTTAAAGCGGATGCTCCGACAGAAAGATCGGGCAACGAATCTGCGGCAAGTACGACCGCACTCCGGTCGGAATCCAGGGGTGACCTGAATCCTGCCATTACTATGATGCTTCTTTCTTTGTCCTGTTTCATTTTGGCTGACAGGACAGCCCGTTCCGTCCAGCGGTCAAAGAATCTTTCTCCCCAATATGGCCAAGGCTGGTTGCCAGTAAGCAAATCAACCGGCATACTGTGCTTCCATTCGTTCAGGAGGGGATTTATCCGCCCTGTCGCGCCGATAACCAGAAGATCCTTATCCGCCAGCTTGTGCGCATCCGCAACCGAAGCAACTGTCAGTGCCGTAGCCGGGTATCCCGTCTTATTGCCTATATGGCCTATTGCTGTCAGCATTGCTTCAATTTCAAAACTGTCCGGTTGTTCAGGAAGCAATACTGCCGTTCCCGACAAGTCAGCCTGCTTGCTATAGGGGAAACCGGTATAAGCGAAATGGGATAAATCCGGCAATTCCATGTAGCGTGGAATGGAAGTCAAGTCAATCGTGGATTTTGGGTCAATCCTGATTTCATCATTTGCCACTTCAGAACCGCATTTCCTGGTGCCATGCTGGGCAAAGGTAAATTGCAAAGTGACAGTGTCCTTGCCAGTGACATGCCGCATTGGAATATTGAACTGGACTTTCCCTTGCTTGGCCGCTTCAGCCTTATATTTGAAAGGCACGGTCTGAAATGGTATGCCATTAATTACAGCGTCGATCCTGCTCAGGTAGCGGTCATTAATATTCGACGCCTCAAACATGAAGTTGAATGGAATCGTCGTCGTTTCGCCCTTGTACAAATTTGGCGGTAGAGATAAATTCAATTGCAGCGGACTGATAGACAACCCGCTCTTTCTCAACTGGTCGGCAGGCACCAAGTCCACCAAACGAAGAATCTTGTTTGGATCAATCCAGCGTGGTGCATCAAACAACCCGCGTTGTGGAGTTGCAAACGGCTGGACATTCACCGATGTGCCATCCAGCACTACCTTGCCAAGAGTAATAGCCTTGGCTGCTTCTACCAAGTCACGCTCGCCGCGCCCCACCACGAGCAGGAGGCGCGCATTTGGATTGCGGGGATTGTTCACTAACGATATGTTCGCCAGCCCATCTGTCACTAGCGGCAACTCGACACCCTCAATGCGGTCTTGTGATGTTGCAAATACAATCGCATCCAGCTCCGGAATGGAATTCAGGTAAGTTGGGAATTGGGCTTTTCTCCACTCTACGGCACTGCCAAACCAGGAAGCCATAATGCCAGCCGCCTTCAGGGCTTCCCAGGAAGGTTTGCTGGAGAAAACAAATGGCAGCGACAAGTCGCGCGTGTCGTGCCTATCGAAAAAAGGCATGGGGAAGAACTCAAGGTCGTTGGCAAGCGGCAGTGTTACCGTAGTGGCCTCGATGGATGACTGTATGTGATTCAGGCTAAGCCAGATTGCGGGACTGCGCGGGTCATCGCACTGGCCTTCCATATGCGCCAGCAGCTTAAATGTAATGTTGTTCCACTCCTGCAACATAAGAGGGTCGATTTCCACCGTGCTTTCAAGTTCCTTGCCTGCATTTTCTTGCAGCAAAGGAATAGAACCCACTTCCTGTTCATTCAGCATAATCTTGAGGCTGCTCGACTCCGGCAACAGCTTTGCGGCATGAATATATTTCAACCTTACCCGTAGCTTACTGACGACATCCAGCGTATGGAATGAAAAGCTGACACTGTACTGGCTTTCTGTTCCAGACAATTTAATAGCATCTGGAACACCCAACGCCTTGAGTGTCAGCTGCAATTCATTGGCTCCCCCCGCCAATTTATCAAGCGCAATGGATTCAGCACCTTTCACAGTCTTGGCTTTGGCTTCCTC